>JAQWZS010000121.1 GCA_029253325.1 Bacteroidia bacterium | reverse complement strand
TCAGGAATAATGGCTTCAAAAATACATCCCGTATAATAGTCCAACCCTCGAGCAAGACTCAAATCAAGCTCTAATTGAATATTTAATGGGGCATCACCCAAATAACTTACTAGTTCTTTAAGGTCTTCAATAGCCTCCATTGCTAAAGCATTCTGATTAAATGAAATAGCTAATTGATCTAGAACATCTATATTCAAGTCTGTATTTGTGATTAACACAAAAAGCTGTTGACATTTTTCCTCATCAATGCCCGCAGTAATTAATTCCTTGACAACACCATCTTTCCCAATTTTATCTAATTTATCAAGCGTAGATGTAAATCGAGCAACTGGAAAATCTAACGAAAGTTCATCAACCATTGCCTCTAAAAATTTACGGTGATTCATTTTCACCACTGCGTTTGACAAATTAAGACTTGTAAAAGCCTCGTTGTAAATATGTATCAAATCTGCTTCATGAATTAATGAAGTACTGCCAATACAATCGGCATCACATTGAGTAAACTCTCTAAATCTTCCTTTTTGAGGACGGTCGGCTCGCCAAACTGGCTGTATCTGATATCTTCTGAATGGAAATGATATTTCATTTCTATGTTGCACTACAAACCGTGCAAACGGAACCGTCAAATCATACCTGAGACCCAACTTAGATTCTCCAGGTATCCATCTTTCGGGAAATAATTTATTGATTTTTTGTGCCTTTTCTTCGTCAATTTCATGAACAATTTCTCGATTACTTCTTATCTTATACAACAGTTTATCTCCTTCATCTCCATACTTTCCAGTAAGCATACTTAAATTTTCGAGTGCGGGGGTTTCAAGCGGTTCGAAAGCATATTTTTTAAATACACCTCGAATAGTATCTAGGATCACATTGCGTTTTCGCATGACCTCAGGACCAAAATCGCGAGTACCTTGTGGATTAGAAGGTTTTTGCATTACAACAAAGGTACATTACTGGTTCTTAAAATTATTATTTAGCATTCTATAGTTGTACTTCTGAATGTACATCTTCAATTCTTGAAGCATTAACTCAACAGATTCTGGCTTTTGAACTGATAAATCAAAACGATGCATTGGGTCTAGTTTATAATTAAATAAGCGTACATGTTGATTACCATTCCACTCGATAGTTAACGAATCATTTGTAAATGTATATATGTTACCATCAAAATGAGCCACTCCCTGAGTTGGTGAATCGTCAAGTAAGCTACTGCCAAAAGACACATGACTATCATTCGATGTAAGATGTCTAATAGTCGAATAAATATCAATATGTTGAGCTATTCTGCTCTCCTCACGATGAGACAGCCATTGCGGTGCATAGATTAAGAGCGGTACAGCATATTTACCTCGATACGATCGATATGCAGGAGTTTCATTAATAGATGAATGATCGGCTGTTATTATAAAAATCGTATTCTCAAACCAGCTTTCTTTTTGAATAGATTTAAAAAAATGAGACAAAGCACGATCTGTGTACCCTATCGATTGATGAATATCTGTAGTACCTTCAGGTAAATGACTATACTTTTCAGGTACTCGATAAGGATGATGGCTGCTTAATGTGAAAATACCTGAAAACCAAGGTTGCTTTTGTGAGGATAAAGTTGTTGCACAAAACTTTAGAAACGGCTCATCAAAAATTCCCCAAGTTCCATCAAAATCTGAACGATTAGGATAATTCTGTTTGGCATAATAATTTCCAATATCTTGGGATTGCAAATAGGGTTTAAAGCCCATTGATAATTCATCTGCACCATGAAAAAAAGAAGTAGTATAACCGCCCTTTTTAATCACTTTGGGTATCGTACTAATATCCGATTGAGTGTAAAAAGAACCGATAAAAGGTTGCTTAGTCAAACATGGAACACCAGCCAAACATGAGGCAACTGCATCTATCGAACGAAGACCGTTGGCATAAGCATTCGTAAAATTTAACGACTGGTTCATTAAACTATCTAAAAATGGTGTGTAGCTTGGTCTGTTACTTTGATTGATTCCAGTATATTCTTTGCCAAAACTTTCTAGAAGTATAAGGCAAATATTAGGCTTATCAAACTGAAAATTACTATAACTTTTCTCATCATCGTATAGGGCTTCTTTGAGAAGGACATCCGAAAAATAAGCCTCATATTGAATATCTTGCTTTCCATAAGACTCTAATAAAATATAGATAGGAGTAATTGCAGTCGTCACCTCTTCATTAGTTAGCTCCGCATAGGCATCCATTAAATTGAGTGGTTTTAATGCTATACCTCCGCGAGCAAAAAAACCAACGGCTAAAAAAGTAAAAATACCCAAAACAAAACGGGACCTTCTGTTTACAGTCAATTGCAATCGCTTAAATAGTCTAAGCACTAAAGTAGATATTCCAAGTACTAAGATAATGACATACCAATATTCTGTTACGTATCCTGTAACTATCAATGAACTCTGACCCGATAATAACTGAAATAGCTCGCGTCCGACAATCGTTTTACTAGTTGGTAGATAGAATACAGCTATTAGGTTGAATACTAAGGCAAATAAAAAAAGTAAGATAAAGATAGTTCTTGTTAAGAACTGCCACCATTTCTTTTGAATAAAAAGCCCCACTCCTAAAGAAATAAACAATGGTGAGTACCAAATAGCTAATGACTTTAGATCAAACCTAAAAATATAAAAAATATAATTTATTGAATCCGTTACGGTTAAATCTGGGTGCGACCACAAAAGCCAAAGACGGCTAATCCAAAACGGAAGAACTAAACAAAAAAGAAAAGATAAACACTTCGCAATATTTTTTATCCTTAAAACCACTTGAATAGATTGCAAATTATACTAAATTTGCAGTCCTTTAAAAGGAAAAATTGAATTTAGTTGTAAATCAACTAATTTTATATAAAACATAACCATAAAGATTTTAACAAAATGAAAAGCGAAATACACCCAGAAAACTATCGATTAGTTGTGTTTAAAGACATGTCTAACGGATATCAGTTTCTAACAAAATCTTGTGTTGAGACCAAAGAAACCATCACTTATGAAGATGGAAACGAGTATCCTGTTTACAAATTGGAGATCTCTAGTTCATCTCATCCATTTTACACTGGCAAGACCAATTTCGTGGATACTGCAGGTAGAATTGACAAGTTTAACAAGCGTTACGCCAAAAAGAAATAGGCATAACTTCAATAATATCAACAAGGCTTTCTATATTTGGAGAGCCTTTTTTTATGAATATCATATTATTTGACGATGACAAGAGAGTAAATTTACTCCCGTTAACATTCACAAGACCTTGTGGTGAATTAAGGGTGGGTATATTAACAATCGCTGAAAAATGGTCAAAGTACGTTTCTGAAAAAATCTCTCATATCACCCAAGATTATTTAGCAAATAAATATGATGTGTGCTATCAAAATGAAAATGTTTACATAAATGGTAGAGTACTACCATCCTCTGATCTCATTGATCAAATAAAAGCATTGCCAAATGAAGAATCACTCACACAAAATGAAATTATCATCGCTTTAAAGACAAGTAAACATATAAATAATTTTAAAGAATTAGTTCAATATTCATCATCAAAACCAAATAAGAAAATATCGTGTTCCATGATAAATCATACGCATGATATATTTACTGAAAATAGTTCTGAAATTAAGTCTGACTATGATCGTCTTACCGAAGGTAGAAAGAGTCAGCAATTATCATCCACAAATACAATCATCGGTAAAGATATCTTTGTTGAAGATGGTGTTCGGGCAGAAGCTGTAGTATTTAATACAGAAAATGGACCTATTTATTTAGGGAAAAATAGTACCGTTATGGAAGGAAGTATCATTCGAGGTCCGTTTGGTCTCGGAGAAAATGCAACTATTAAAATGGGGGCAAAAATATATGGAGACACTTCAGTTGGGCCCCAATGCAAAGTTGGAGGGGAAGTAAGTAACTCCGTTTTTTATAAAAACACTAATAAAGGACATGATGGCTTTATAGGCAATTCTGTCATTGGCGAATGGTGTAATCTTGGAGCAGACACTAATAGTTCTAATCTAAAAAATAACTATGCATCTGTTAAATTATGGGATTATTCAAAACAACAATTTTTAGATACAGGTTTACAGTTTTGTGGTTTAATCATGGGAGATCACAGTAAATGTGGGATAAATACCATGTTTAATACGGGAACAGTTGTTGGAGTTTCTGCCAACATCTTTGGCGGAAATTTCCCTAGAAATTTCATTCCATCATTTACATGGGGTGGCTCTTCAGGTTTTGCAACATATCAAACAAACAAAGCCTTTCAGACTGCTAAGAAAGTAATGGAGCGACGAAACGAGGAACTTACAGAGGAAGAACAAGAGATATTAACATCTATTTTTAATAATACTGCAGAATTTAGATTCTGGGAAAAAACTAGCATAAAATGAGACAAAAGATTGTAGCCGGAAATTGGAAAATGAACTTGGATATCAACCAAGGTAAAAAATTGTTATCTGAAATCTTAGATTCTGATATAAATAAAGATACATTAACAATTATAGCTCCACCCTCAATTCATCTTAATAGTTTTAACCAAATGCTGTCGCATACAAATATTGCACTAGCTGCTCAAAACTGCCATCAACATGATGCAGGTGCATATACAGGTGAAATATCTGCAAGTATGCTCAAAAGTGTTGGTGTGGAATATGTTATTTTGGGTCACAGCGAACGACGAGAATACTTTATGGAAGATAGCTTATCTCTTTCTTTCAAAGTAATTAATGCTATAAAACATGGGATTAGACCTATCTACTGTTGTGGTGAAACATTAACACAACGTCAAGAAGGCGAGCATTTTAGGACAATCAGTAATCAAATTGAACACGGTTTGTTTCAATTAAATGAAATGGAATTGCTCAATTGCATTATTGCATATGAACCTGTATGGGCAATTGGCACAGGAGAAACAGCCTCTCCTAAACAGGCTCAAGAAGTACACAACTTCATCAGAAAGACAATTGCTAAGCAATATGGTGATATGGTGGCAGATAATATCTCTATCTTATATGGAGGTAGTGTAAAACCTGCTAATGCAGAAGAATTATTTACCTGTCCTGATATCGACGGTGGATTAATTGGGGGAGCTGCATTAAATGCAGAAAGCTTTGTAACTATAGGAAATAGCTTTTAAAATAGATACCCTATTCCAAAAGATAGCTGATCGAGTGATCTAAAGTTTACCCGTTGATCTATATTCTCACCTGGAGCTGAATATTGTTGAAAATTGAAATTTAAATTAGCTCTTGACTCTACCGATAATCGAATATTTTTAATTGGATCATAATATAGGCCTACCAAAGGCTTGAGACCAACATTCCAGTAATATCCATAATAAGTCTCATAGGGCTTTTGATTTAAGGTCGAATTCCAATAACCATCCATACCTACAAAAAGTTTAATATGGTCAAATCCATCTAACTTAAGGTCTCTTTGGAAACCCACTGACAAATCATACATCACTGTGCCACTTTGAAAAGATAGTGTATCACTCCTAGTTTCTTTATCTGTATCGATAAATAAAGAGAGTCCTCCTCTTAGTGTTATCACATTATTGATTTGTCGTTTATACATCAATTGATAGCTTGACTGGACATCAATTTGTTTCAAATCAAGCATTAGGTCCACTTGGTTGATATTTTGTCCAGAAACAAATAATCCGATAAACAGCAATAATGTTGTTAAAATATTTTTCATATTGTTTACACAATGATACAAAAAAAAAGGCTCCGATAAATCGGAGCCTTAAAATATTAAATTTCTGTTTAAATTATTTTCCTGTTTGAGAAAAATCAATTCTTCTTGAAGCATAATCTACATCTGAATCAGCAGTATAATCTGTTGATACTCTACTTCTCTCGATACCATAGTTAGCTTCTAAGTGATCAATGATCGAATTTGCTCTCTTCCAAGCAAGTCTTTCACCACTTTTACTTTTAGTATATCCAGTAGCAGTAATGCTTAAACTTGGACACATTCTTAATTTTTCTGCAAGAGTATATAAAACACCGTAAGAAGATGGTGCAATTTTAGAACTCCCATTATCAAACATAATTGTAGGAAGACTAACATTATCACAGTTGTATGCTGAAGATTCTTTAATTTCAAAAGCTTTTCCTTTAGAATCAACCATAGCACCTGCCGCACTATTAGGCTCTTCATCTAATGCATTTGGAATACCATCTCCATCATCGTCTTTAGCTACACCATCGGCATCGACATCAGTAACTAATGAGAAAACTTCCTTATCCTTGCTATCTGGCACACCGTCACCATCTGTATCAACAGAAGTTCCGTCACCATATGTTTTAACACCTTCAGGTGTTTCATTATCTTTATCAAAATGATCTGCTACACCATCGCCATCCGTATCAGCCATTAAGTTTTTAAGGCTTTTGTTGATAGAATCCAT
>JAQWZS010000108.1 GCA_029253325.1 Bacteroidia bacterium | reverse complement strand
GCTAGTAGATTTATCATTTATTTTACCATCAGTAAGTGCGTCTAATACCTTCTTGTGATCTGACTCCATCTTCATCAAAAATTCTTCTTCAAATTTTCGAACTTGATTAACAGGGACATCTCTCAAAAGGCCTTTAGTTCCTAAATATATAATTGCAACTTGTTTACCCACAGATAATGGCGAAAACTGAGGTTGCTTCAAAATTTCAACGTTTCTTGATCCTTTATCAAGAACTCCTTTAGTAGCCGCATCAAGATCAGAACCAAACTTAGCGAATGCCTCCAGTTCTCTGTACTGGGCTTGATCTAATTTTAGTGTTCCAGAAGTTTTTTTCATGGATTTTTTCTGAGCAGCTCCACCTACACGAGATACCGAAATACCTACGTTAATCGCTGGTCGAACTCCTGAGTTGAATAAATCAGACTCTAAGAATATTTGTCCATCGGTGATAGAGATCACGTTTGTTGGAATATAAGCCGAAACATCACCCGCTTGAGTCTCAATGATTGGAAGGGCTGTTAAAGAACCTCCTCCTTTTACAAGATGTTTAATTGAATCTGGCAAATCATTCATTCCTTGAGCAATTTCATCAGATCCGTTGACCTTAGCAGCACGCTCTAATAAACGAGAGTGTAGATAGAAAACATCTCCAGGGTATGCCTCACGTCCTGGAGGTCGCTTAAGAAGAAGTGAAACCTCACGATAAGCAACAGCTTGCTTACTTAAATCATCGTATACAATAAGTGCAGGTCTGCCTGTATCTCTAAAAAACTCACCAATTGCAGCTCCTGCCATTGGGGCATAAAATTGCATTGGAGCTGGATCTGCAGCAGAAGCAGAAACAACTACAGTATAGGCCATTGCTCCTTTTTGCTCAAGAGCAGAAACTACTTGTTTTACAGTAGATGATTTTTGACCACATGCTACATAAATACAGAAAACAGGTTCTCCCTTGTCGTAAAATTCTTTTTGATTGATAATGGTATCAATTGCGACTGCAGTTTTACCTGTTTGTCTATCACCAATGATAAGCTCACGTTGACCTCTACCAATAGGAATCATCGCATCAACTGCCTTGAGACCGGTTTGCATAGGCTCCGATACAGGCTCTCTATAAATAACTCCCGGAGCTTTTCTCTCCAAGGGCATTTCATAAGTATCTCCTTCAATTGGACCTTTACCATCGATAGGATTACCCAATGTATCTACTACTCTACCCAACATTCCTTCACCTACTTTTAATGAAGCAATTCTATTGGTTCTTTTTACCGTATCTCCCTCTTTAATATCTGTAGAACTACCTAAAAGTACAGCACCCACATTATCCTCCTCTAGGTTCAATACGATACCTTGGACACCATTATCAAATTCGATAAGCTCTCCTGACTTAACTTGTGTAAGTCCATAAATACGTGCTATACCGTCACCTACTTGGAGTACGGTACCTACCTCTTCTAATTGAGCATCTGAGTTTACCCCAGCTAATTGCTCTTTAATAATGTTAGAAACTTCGTCTGGTCTTATTGCAGCCATATTTGTATTTTAATTATAAATTAATTGTTTTCTGATTTCTCTAAGTTCTTTGGATACACTTTTATCCAAAAGTTTGTCTTCATATTTTACAATGACACCTCCAATAATACTTGGATCTACTTCATTTTGAAGTTGAATGTCTGATTGATTTAGTAGTTGTTCCACATAGCTTTGCATCTGAGACAGGTTCTTATCTGATAAAGGGACAGCAGAAACAACCGTTGCTTGAGATATTCCCTTCATTTGGTTATAAGATGCTATAAATTGTGATGCAATATGCGGCAACTCTTCTTCTCTTTTTTTATCGATTAAGAATGAAACAAAATCTTGTGTAGATTTATCTGTTTCGTGAATCAATTTAAGCATAATCGCTTTTTTATCCTCAGCCTTAACTATTGGATTTTTAAGCAATGCTATCAAATCATTAGATGACTTGCACATTAATTCGATTGAATGCATATCTGCTTTAACTTGCTCAATTTTATTTTCTTGAATAGCTAAGTCGAATAAAGACTTTGAATATCGTGATGCAATTCTACTTGATGCCATTCTAATTAGTTAGATTGTTGTTCTAAATGTGATGCTATCAACGACTCATGAGCACTTTGATCACTTAATTCTTTTCGAATTACCTTTTCGGCTACTTCTAAAGAAATTTCAGCTACTTGCTTTTTGATATCAGCTAGTGCTTGATTCTTTTCTTTATCAATTTCTGAACGTGCAGATGTGATTAAGCGATTACCCTCTTCAGAAGCTGTAACTTTAGCTTCAGACAAGATTTTCTCTTTCATCTCTTTAGCCTCTTTGAGTATCTGTTCGCGTTCTTTTCTAGCTTCAATGAGTAGTTTTTCGTTATCCGCTTTCAAGTCACTCATTTGAGCTTTTGCTTCTTCAGCAGACTTTAATGAACGTTCAATAAATTCTTCTCGGTCGTTGAGTGCTTTGATTATCCCCTTCCAAGCGAACTTCTTCAACAGAAAAAGTACCACTAAAAAGGCAACGGACATCCAAAGGACAAGACCTAATTCTGGCAATAATGGATTCATAATAATATAATTCCTTAAAGGTAGCGAGAAATATCCCGCTACCTCGGTTTATTTTTTAATTATTATTTGGTTAATACTACCAATAGACAAACGATGATACCAAAGAAAGCAGCACCCTCAACAAGGGCAGCAGCAACGATCATGTTTGCTCTGATGTCTCCTGTAGACTCCGGCTGACGAGCCATAGATTCTAGTGCAGATCCACCGATTCTACCGATACCGATACCAGCTCCAATAGCTGCAACTCCTGCTCCGATTCCTGCTCCCATGTAAGCATTTGCCATGTCTAATAAAATTGTTAAAAATTCCATCTTTTAATTGTTAGTTGTTTTTATTTATATTTAATTTAATTATAAACTTATTTAATGTGCATGATGCTCCTCTACTGCTGAACCAAAATACAATGCAGATAACAGTGTAAAAACATATGCTTGTAAGAATGCTACTAATAACTCAATAGCAAACATAAATATCGAAAATGCTACAGAAAGAATAGATACTCCATATCCGCCACCTGCACCATACAAGTTATTAAAAATGAATATCAAACTCACAAATGAGAGGATGATAATGTGTCCTGCTGTGATGTTAGCGAATAAACGAAGTGTTAATACTACTGGCTTAGATATAAAGCCAATAAATTCGATCACAAACATTAAAGGAATAGGAAACTTCAACCACCAAGGCACTCCAGGTGTGTTGTAAATATGTTTCCAATAATCCTTGTTGCCATTCACAGATGTTATCACAAAGGTGAATAATGCTAAAACAAGGGCTACTGCTATATTACCTGTCACGTTAAACCCTCCAATAAAAGGGATTAACCCTAGCATGTTTCCTATCCAAATGAAGAAAAATATAGTTAATAGGTAGGGTAAGAATTTTTCATACTTTTTTCCTATAGAAGGTTTTGCGATTTCATCTTTAACAAAAAGTATAAGCGGCTCAAAAAAGGACTGCATCCCTTGGGGAGCCATCCTCTGTCTCTTTTGGTATGATTTGCTGATAGATATAAAAACAAACAACATGATACCCATTGTAAGCAACATCCCAAATACAGATTTGGTAATCGAAAGGTCCAATGGTCTTTCGCCAACTACATGTCCATGCTCATCATGCGATAATTCACCATCTGGTCCTACATGATATATTTTTTCATGGACCATTGCATAACCTTTGTATGAGCTTCCGTGAGTTAGATGAGAAGACATGAAATAGTCTAACCCTTTTTCTTTAGAATACAAAATTATCGGTAATGGAACATGGATTGGGCCGATGTGAATTTCGTGGTTATCCATAACATGATGCATAATCACTTCACCTGCATTAAAACCCTCTTCTTCTTGATGATCTTCGGCTGCATGTTCAGCGATAGCTGAAAAAGACGTCATAAACATGGCGATGAGCACGAAAAAAAATGATTTTAAATTAACCCTAAACTGCTGAATACTAGCTTGTTGCATTATCCTTGTTGGTGTTTTTTTCGGTTTGCAATTTATGTACTAATTGATATATTTCAAATATTGTAAACAATAAATATAAAAATAAATAATAGCCAACAAACATATTAGACTTTATGTCACTAACAATCAGGTAGATAGCTATAAAAATGATTGAAAATAACATTCGAATTCCTGTCCCAGACATGATTCCGATAAAAAAAGCAGAATTAGAATCATTAGCTATTGCATTATGAGATCGTTTACCAATAACTAGACCAAGGATAAGGTAATACAAAAGTGCAGACCAGTACCATATTTGCTCTAGCTCATTTGTAAAGTAAAAGAAGACGATATTCATCAACCCAACGACTAACCCCAAGGCTAATAATCGTGATATAAATTTAATAGCCATCTATTTTAGCCGCTTGATTAAAATGTACATTACTGCAAATACAGCTATAAAAATACCAATCAACAAGAAAACAGATTCTAAATTAAAGTAAGCATCTAAATACTTCCCCGCAAAAACTAAAATTAGGGTTAAAAAGATTAACTGAAACCCAATTCCAGCATATTTCTGTGGTGAATTATCCCGTGGCTTGTTGGGCATCTGTTTGGATATTCTCTTTCTTCATTGAAATAGCGTTTCCCATTGAACAGGTTCCATTAAATTCTCCTCCGTTCTCTAAAACCAACTTTGAAGTATTGATATCTCCATCTACTTTACCAGTTCCTTTGATTAATAATAAGTCACTGACAGTTACATCTCCAACTGCTTTACCGCTTATATCACAATCCTTGGCTTTTATAACCCCTTTAATTAGGCCTGTAACTCCCACAATGCATCTACCCTCAGTTGTCACATTCCCCTTAACTTCTCCATCAATTCTCAAATCACCTTTGGATCTTAAATCTCCTTCTAAAATAGTACCCTCACTAAGTACATTAATATTTGTATTCGCCACTGATGATTTATCTTTTTGTCCTAACATTCTATTATAAATTTTAAAAATTCAAATAATTACAGGGATTCACTGCCAAACCGTTCTTCCACAATTCAAAATGAAGATGAGGGCCTGATGTTAATTCTCCAGTATTCCCTACCAAAGCAACCGCATCACCTGCACTCACAAATGTACCCGTTTTCTTTAAAATGACTGCATTATGCTTGTAAACCGATATGAAATTATTTGAATGTTGAATGATAATCGTATGCCCACCTTTGGAGGTCCAACCACTAAAAACCACTGTACCGTTTTGAATCGTCTTAATCACTTCTTTGCTTTTTGCGACAATATCAATACCTAAATGATTTCTTTGAATATTAAAACTGTCAGAAATGACCCCACTGACAGGTATAAAAAAACTATAATTATTTGTTGCTTTTGCTGAGCGTTGGATATTCTTTTTTGAGGGTTCTTCTGTTGAAAAAATAGGAGCTTGGATTTCTTTTTGAGAACTATTATTCTTAATATCCATTGACAATTCATCTCCAGACAAGACCTTTCCAAGAACTTCAGATTGAATTTTAATCTGTTCTAAATAGATCTCTATCGAATCAATTTTTTGAATCATTTTATACTGTTCTTGACTACTGTATTTAGCACTCTTTGTAGGAAAAATATAATTCAACGGAGTATAAGCTAAAAGAAAATAAACCAACAATCCCATCAATAGAAAACCACCACATAGAATGAGGATAAAATTCAGAGGCTCCAGAATAATCGATACTTTTTCTTCCAGATTATCATCACGTCTCAAGATTAATCGATAACGATTTTTAAACTTACTTGCTATTTTTTTGCGGAAAGAACCCAAATTAATTGAATGATTGCGACGTTTTTAAAATATTTTTGTCATCTAAAGAGTTAGACCATTGCAAAGTTAACCAGATTATCAAAATTGAGGAAAATTAAATACATACTCACAATAGCTACAATAGGCATATTTCATCATTCTAATGCTCAAGTAAAAAAAGAATCATGGATTAAGACTAACTGGAATAATATGATTGCTCATTATAATATTTACTTTAATGCAGAACAAAAACTAGAATCTTGTGTATCAAACCTCGCTAAAAAACATCGTGATGACTTTAATAGTATTATTGATGTATTTCCATACGGCTCAGAAAAAGAATCAAAAAGCATAAAAGAGCCATTGGAAACTGCGATGAAAAAAGCCTCTAAAGTAATTCAGAACAAACCTAACAGTAAATGGGTTGATGATGCATACTTTTTAATTGGTCAAACTCAATTTTTTGGCATGGACTACTACTCATCTATAGAAACATTTCAGTTTGTTAATAATAGTTTTAAAGATGAAAAAACAAAAGCTCTCAGTCAGCTTTGGTTGATGAAGTCATACATACAACAAAAAAAGTATGACGATGCTGAGGCAATCTATGGTATGCTTAAAAATTCATCCATTAAATATCCGAGTTTTACAACGCAACTAAACCTTGCAGCTGGAGATTTAATGGTTAAACAAAATAAAAAGAATGAAGCAATTGAGTTACTAAGCGATGGGCTCACAAAACTCAAGGATAAGAAGCTAAAATATCGAACACATTTTGTTTTGGGGCAGATTTATCTTGAGTTAGGGGAATTCGAAAAAGCAAGCACCAATTTTATCAAAGTATTAAAGTTAAACGCCCCATATCAATACGTATTTCAAGCTAATCTAGGAATGGCTAAATCTACAGCAAGTAGCAACGGCCAAGGTGCTCAAAAAACTAGAAAGTACCTAAAACGTATGCTCGACGACAATAAAAATACCGAATATTTTGATCAAATATACTATGAATTGGCCAAGCTTGAATTCAAATTAGATAATGAATCTGACGGACTGTTGTACATGAAACAATCTGCTAGAAATTCAACAAAAAATCAAACTCAAAAAACAAAAACATACTTATTCTTAGCTGATTATTATTTCACAAAACGTCAATATCCAACAGCCCAAGCATATTACGACAGTACAATTGCTGAAATTCCAACCGATTATCCTGATGTCAATGGTATTAAGGCAAAACATGCAGTTTTGTCTCGCTTGATTGAAAATATTGAGACCATCGCAATTCAAGATAGCCTGTTAGCTCTGAGTAATCTTGATCGAGAAGTTTTAGATAAAAAAATAAATAAAATAGTAAATGAACTAAAAGAAAAGAAAAGATTAGCTGCTGAAGAAGAAGCCATTCGTAAAGATCAGGAAATGCTAAACAATAACTCCAATAGTTCTATCCCTACTCAAAATAATTCAGGAGGAGTATGGTATTTTTATAATACTTCAACAGTTGCTAGAGGCACAAATGACTTTAACCGATTATGGGGTCGAAGACCCTATGGAGATTTTTGGAGATTCATCAATAAAAATGCCATGAGTAATGTACTTAATGGTAATGACCAATCTATAGAAGATGAAGAACCTGATTCAGATATAAATACTTATAGTATTTCGCAGGATGAAGAACAGTCCAAAGCTCTTGAAAATGTTTCTGCTGATTTAAAAAAATACTACGAAAAAATACCTTTTAGTCAAACTGCTCAATTGGTCGCAAAAAAGAAAATTCAAACGGCTTATCTTGATATTGGGAAAGTCTATTTTGAAGACCTTAAAGAAGATCAAAAAGCAAAAAATAATTTTTCCTCTTTAATTGAAAAATACCCCCAAACAGAATTCAAACCAGAAGCTTTATTTTACCTAACTAAAATAGCTCTTAATATGGGGGATTCAATAAGAGCAAACCAGTTATCAATACAAATTTCTGAAGAATTTCCTGAGACTATTTTTAATCAGGTACTAAACAATAAAGAAATACCAGAAGACAATAGTGAAATTGAAGTTCTAAAAATTTATCAAGAGATGTATCTAGCTCTTCAAAATGAAGACTTCAATAAAATACTGCAACTCAAAAATCTTATTGACAAGAATCACGCAGGTAATTCAATTCAAGATAAAATTGACTACGTATATGCTCAAGCCATTGCTAAAACTAAAGGGAGAGATGCATACATCAGTGAATTAGAAAGTATGAAGGAGACGTACAAAGGTAGCTCCATAGGTGAATTATCATCGTATACCTTGAGATTACTTCAAAAACCAGAAGAGCAATCAACAAATACAAAGTTATTTGATGATGACTTTGAAGGTGTTTTCTACTATGTAATTACTGGAATTACTGCAGTTGAGAAACAAGTTGAAATTAAAATTAACGAGTTTAATAATAAAACTCTAGGCAATATCCCATTAAAAGTGTCTAACTTAATTTTCGGGAATCGATCTTTATTTTACATCAAACAATTCAGTATGAAATCCATGGCAATAAAATACCATGACGAGATCAAATCAAATAGACAATTTCTTCTAGACGCTGGCTTATCTAATGTCAGACACTATCCTATAACTGAGAATAATTTCAGGAAATTAATCAGCAATAAGAAAGAAATTGAGTATATGGAGCAGTTTAAAACTACCTTTATTCAATAAGTTATGGCTCAAAAAAAAACAAAAACTAAAAGTATCAACATAAAAATTATTTCAGTTTTATGGAAGAGTTTTGCAGCCCTGCTTTTAATTGCTATTCTCTTTCTGAGTAGCATTAAAATTGGTTTATTGGGTAAACTACCTGAAACAACAGAATTAGAAAATCCTAAAACCAAACTTGCATCTGAAATTTATGCTAATAATGGCACCATTCTCGGTAAGATATTTTACCAAGAGAATAGGACTAATAGTAAATTCGAAGACATCCCAAATCATTTAAAAGAAGCTCTTATAGCTACAGAAGATGAACGGTTTAAAAACCATAGCGGAATAGATGGTAGGGCCCTCATTAGAGCCATTTCTCGATTAGGAAAAGATGGAGGAGGAAGTACTATAACTCAACAACTAGCAAAGAATCTATTTCATAGAGAATCAATATCTAAAACCAATCGTATAATTCAAAAATTTAAAGAATGGATACTTGCTATTCAAATTGAGAAAAGATACACTAAGAACGAAATTATTTTAATGTATTTTAATACTGTCCCGTATGGTAATAGTTATGGTATTAAATCGGCCGCAAAAACTTATTTTAATAAAAACACCCGAGATTTAAATATAGAGGAGGCTGCAGTTCTAGTCGGAATGCTCAAAGCCAATACGACATACAACCCTATTCGAAACCCAAACAACTCACTAAAAAGAAGAAATGTTGTATTGGCTCAAATGTTAAAAAATGACTATTTAAATAAGAATGAATACGACAGCTTAAAAGTTTTACCTCTTTCAACTAATCATAACTTCATTGATCACAATACAGGCATGGCTACCTATTTTCGTTCGTATCTTTCTCAATGGCTGAAATCTTGGACTAGAAGTTATGCAAAAGAGACTGGAGTTAAATACAATATTTATGATGACGGACTAAAAATCTACACTACCATTGATCCTAAACTTCAAGCATTTGCTGAATCAGCTGTATCTGGCCATATGGCTAAGTTACAAGAACAATTCTGGAATGAGACAAAGAGAAGAAGAAGAGACCCATGGTACTCTGAAGATTCTCAAGGAAACCAAGTATATGATCCCTCATATCCTGATCGGATGATAAAGAGGTCTCATCGCTATCGAAGTTTAAAGAAAAAATATTCAGACATTGACTCTATTGATTACTACTTGAATCTCCCCGTTCGTACAAAGCTTTTCTCATGGAATGGCGAAATTGATACAATCATAAGCCCATTAGACTCTCTGAAATATACCAAACAGATCCTTCATACTGGGTTCATGAGCTTCGAACCTCAAACGGGACATATCAAAGCTTGGGTTGGCGGGATTAACCACAAACATTTTCAATATGATCATGTCAATAAAAAATCTACCAGACAAGTAGGTTCTACTTTTAAGCCACTTGTATATGCTAGAGGTTTAGATGATGATAAATTAAAACCTTGTGAAATTGAAAGTACCGGCCCGGTTATAGTAGAATATGGAAACGGAAAAGAATGGTCTCCTTCAAACTCGAGCAAAGTTCCAGAAACAGTTACATTTTATGAAGGCCTTCAAAAATCCATAAACACAGTCACAGCTCGTGTAATGAAAAGATTGGGGCCTAATAGTGCTGAGATTGTAAAACAAACAGCAAGCAAAATGGGAATTGATGATAGTAAATTTGAGCCTTATCCATCTATTTGTCTTGGTACCATGGACATCTCTGTCTTTGAAATGGTTAGTGCTTATGGCACTTTTGTAAATCAAGGCACATGGGTTGAGCCAATTTTCATAACTAAAATTGAAGATAAAAATGGCAACATACTTGCTGAGTTCACTCCAAAAAAAGATGAAGCTTTAAGGAAGCAAACAGCCTACACTTTATGTAAAATGCTTGAAAAAGTTACCATGCCAGGTGGAACAGCATCTCGTTTGAGAAGGAATTATAATCTTCCTGTTGGTGTTGCTATCGGGGGAAAAACAGGGACAACACAAAATAACTCTGATGGCTGGTTCATGGGAATAACTCCAGACTTAGTAAGTGGTTGTTGGGTAGGAGCAGAAGAACGTAATGTCCATTTTAGTAATACAAGATATGGTCAAGGAGCAAATATGGCACTTCCCATCTTCGGACAATTCATGGAGCAGGTCTTTTCAGATGAGACAATCCAATTAGGGCGAGGAGATTTCTTGACTCCTGCTGGATCAATATCCATAGAACTTGACTGCCAAGAATATGATAGTTTAGAAAACTCGGTAGGTAATCCGGATTTTAATGAAATCCAAGATGAGCTATTTTAAAATCATAAAAACCTTTACTATTTAGCAACTTTTAAAATCTTTTCAGAAATACTTTGATCACCAACAGTTACCTTGATAACGTACATATTGTCCATTAATTCTGAAATATCTATTAAAGCTAAATGCTCAAGATCTGTAGGCGTAATGAATGACAAAACACTTCGGCCTAACATATCGAATACTTCAATCTTTGCGTTGCCTTCATTTAGTTCTGGAATTAATACGTTAACATCACCAGATGTTGGATTAGGAAATATCTCAAAATCTTCTGACATTTTCAATGGTGCCTCTTGAACATCCATCTGACCAACAATAAAATTCATCCTAAACTCATTACCAAAATCAGAAGTAAGGGCATAAACTCCACCTGATTGTTTAAAGACTCTAAAAGATCCATTTGCTCGAGCTGTTTGTCCAGTCTGACGGTAAACCCACCAGTCTAGACCATCGTTACCTTCATCGGAAAGAAGAAGCTCGTAGCAACCACTTGGAAGCGTCACATCTTCAATGAAATTTCCATTCGCTTCAAAATCAGATTTTTCCCATACTACCTCTCCTCTTTCATTGGTTATTGTTAGTTTGTTTTCTTGAGGATAACCATTGGTCCTAAGCATAAACCTAAAGGGCTCCCATCTTGGGGCTAAATCAAATGTACTGATGTACTTATCGTTAGCTTTATTTTCATCACTATACCTCTTATTAGGAGTTACTAACTCGGCTATAAATTGATTTGTTCCCATTGATACACCGTCCCAATAAGGTGATGGAAGATAAACTGTATCCATTTCTTCAAAGGCTAAATTACCTGTCCATATTTCTGTTCTCATTTTCCCATCTAATGCTCCATACCTAATTTTTGTAGAGGTTAATGGTATATGTGCATTGTTTCTAATCACAACAATAGCTTGACCACATGAGGGATTATAATTGATGTGTTCACTATGAGTCGATGGTGCGATAATGGTGTTTATCTCAGCATCAAATGCATAATTATCTGAGCCATAGAAAAAAACTGTACTTGATATATTATGACTACTATTACCACCATCTACTTGATTGGTATATGATTCAATATCCATATCCAATTCTATCGAATCGCTATTCAAGAATGGTGTCAATTCCCAACGTTGTTCGTGCACTTTATCACCTGGACACCAATTAGCTCTTGGATATAGATAAGTGCCGCCTTGAGGTCTTACGGGCACTATCCCACAATCCTCTCTCCACATTCGATGCATAAATTTTTGCTCCCCATTCACTTTAAAATAATATTCTTTATCGCAAAACTCCCCACAATTACTGCCAGAATTATTACCATGACCCGTAACTAAAACTTTTGCTTGTGACGATTTTGTAACATTAGGTATTCCTAGTTTTCGGGCTGGAATTATATCTCGCTCAAATTGCTCTGAATTATTATATCTGCCTCCCCTAGTATATAAATTTTTAATTCCAATAACTGGACGTTGAGGTAATCCCTCTATAAATTCAAAACGAATATCTGCACTGAATCCAGCTGACCATCCATTGTACTTGGCCCTTATGATTACACTATCCTGTAAAAGACTTGCATAATCAGTCACATCATATCTAAATGTGTGCGACCAACTACTATCAAATCCCTGGTTTCCATATTGTTGATTACGAAAATTCATATAAGTTCC
>JAQWZS010000023.1 GCA_029253325.1 Bacteroidia bacterium | reverse complement strand
TTCATTCCTTCGACAACATGACCAAAGACTGAGTGTCTTCCGTCAAGATGAGGTGTAGGAGCTACTGTAATAAAAAATTGGCTGCCGTTTGTTCCAGGTCCTGCATTTGCCATAGATAGGATGCCAGGAGTATCGTGCCTTAAATCTGGATGAAATTCATCTCTAAATGAATAACCAGGTCCTCCCATTCCCATTCCCATTGGGTCTCCACCTTGAATCATAAAATTTGGGATTACTCTATGAAATGTTATTCCATCATAGTAAGGAGTGTTTTCAGCCTTAGCATCATTGGTTATTTTCCCTTCAGCTAAACCAACGAAATTAGCTACAGTTAAGGGAGTTTTTTCAAATTCTAATGAGATTACTACAGTTCCTTTTGAAGTATTCATTTTAGCATATAAACCATTTTCCATTTTTGTGTTATTTATTGAATTATTTTGATTTGATTGATTAGAATCGATTTTATCTATTTTTTTAATAGCATCAACGGGACTTTCTTTTTCATGGTTCTTTTGTTCTTGGTTACAAGAAACAATTATTATAGATAATATGAGGTAAAGAAAAGTGTAATTTTTCATAATTGATAGCATCGATTAAGAGTGCAAATTTAAGTTATGTGTTTTCTTGAGGAAATTTTTTATTTTTACACCATGAAAATTTTTAAAGGAATACTCTTCACTGTTGTTATCATTATTTTAACATTTCTTACTGCTGCATTTTTTGCACCATCGTCTGTTACGGTTGAACGATCAATAATTGTGAACGCTACTCAAAAAAACGTATTTGATCAAATATCAGATTTTACGACGTGGCCCGAGTGGGACGCTTGGTATATTAAAGACACTAATCAGATAAGGAAGTATGTTGGTCGTTTGGGGGATACAGAGTATGGATATCATTGGAGTTCTGATAATAAACATGTTGCAAACGGATCCATGTATTTTAATTCTATAGTTGATATAGATAGTTTAATTTATGATTTAAGCTTTGATAACGAGGGTGAAATAAATAAGGCCTCAGGTTATTTTTATTTGTCTGAAAATAATGGGGAAACTACCGTTAAATGGGGAATGTTATCTTCATTAGATTTCCCTTATAAAGTACTCAATTATTTCATGGATGCTATGGTCGGTCAAGATTTTGAAACAGGCCTAGGTAATTTCAAAAAATATGTTGAAAGCATTGATTTCAAAAAAATTTCACGAAATAATGTTCAGTTAATTAATGAATTTGGTGTTGACTATGCTTTAATTCGACAAGATAGTTTACCAATGGGGGATATGAATTTGTTTTTCAGTAAATCATACCCATTAGTTTATGATTATTTGAGAACTAAAGGAATAAAACCAGTGGGCCCTTCGACAGGTTTATATTATGCTTGGGATGAGGTTAATTTTATTACGGATGTTGCTGCAGCAGTTCCGGTTTCTATACTTTTACCAAAAAATTATGAGAGTATTGATTTTGAATTTGGTGCTGGTTTGCGAACAGATAATAGTGTCTCCTGTGAATTAAAAGGTGGATATTCGAAAAGTTATTCAGCCCATACTGCGATAAATAAATGGCTTGAAGACAACCATAAAACAATGGAGGGACCTGTTATTGAGGAATATGTCAAAGGTCCTTATGACACAAAAGATTCTTCAGATTATTTGACTAGAATTACCTATCACTTTTTGGAGACAGAGTCTAATTAATTTTAGTACTCCACTTTCTATATCCGTGAATTGAAAGTAGTGTATACACAATCATTTGAAAGGCAAGAAAGTCGAGCTCTTTTATTTCATAAAGCCATATAGTGTATGTGTTTATTGCAATCCAGAAGCCCCATGATATTAAAAATTTATACAATTCTAAGAATGTAGCAATTACTCCAAAGACACTACTTAAAGCATCATAGTATGGCTTAGATGCATCTGTTTTAGTCATTAGGTATCCTAACCCAAAAGAAATAAAGAGTCCGGCTAGAATAATGCTAATGATTTTTCTCCATTGCATTCGTTTGATTACAAAGTCATTTGAATTTTTATTACTCCAATATAAATATCCATAGACTCCTATTGAGGCATAAAATAAGTATAAGAGTGTTTCAGAGTAATAGCTGTTTTCAAAAAGCACAAATGCTCCAAATAGAGAACCAATTATTCCAAAAATCCAGCAGATTTTTTTTTCTTTAGTTAAAAAAACTAGAAACAGTATGTTAAATACAACACTTACAAGTTCTATGATTTTTAGATAATCCAATGACCTATTGTTTTTTATATTTAGCTTCGCAAAGCTAATTAATATGTCACTACTAATAAGAAATATCCTAGTACTTCCATTCGTTTTGTTGACGTTTCTGATTTTTTCTCAGAATGTTATACAAGCAGATAAAATTATTCAAAAACTATGTTCCGACAAATTTGCTGGTAGAGGCTATGTGGATAGAGGGGATAGTATTGCCGCAGATTATATAGCAGGTTACTTTGATTCTCTTGGTTTAAGTTCCATTAATAAAAACTACAAACAGTCTTTTGATATTTCTATAAATAATATTAATTCAGTAGAACTTACAATTGATAATAGGTCTTTAACGCCTGGGATTGATTTTTTGGTTAAACCTAATGCACCAACATTATCTGGCGATTATCATGTCTTTAATGTTTCTCAGAAAATGTTGCAATCAGGTCGAATTGTAAATAAAGTTTGTAAAGCAATTAAGAGAGGGTATGTTCCTGTTATTTCCGTGTTTGACAGTAAGGATCAATCCTTAAAAAATACGATTATAGAAATTAAAAAACTGTCTAAAGAGGGTCCTATAATTTTTTTAAAAGAAAAATTAACTTGGAGTGTATCAACCTCTCAGTCTAAGGGTATGGAAATTTGGTTATTGGATTCGATATTTGATCGATTTTCTAAAGATATTCATTTAAATGTTTCTTCAAGGTTTATATCATCCTATAAATCAAATAACGTCATTGGTTATATAGAAGGGTATGAAAGTCCAGATAGTTTCATTGTTTTATGTGGTCATTATGATCACCTAGGGAAAATGGGTGAGGCTATATTTTATGGTGCAAATGACAATGCAAGCGGGATAGCTATGTTATTAGACCTAGCATCTTATTTTTCAGAACATCCTCAAAAGTACAGTATTGCCTTTATTGCTTTTGGTGCAGAGGAATTAGGTTTACTTGGGTCGCTTAATTATGTGAAAAACCCACTATTTCCCTTGAGTAAAACTAAATTTGTTTTCAATATGGACCTCATGGGTGGCGGGGGTAAAGGTGCAACTATTGTTAATGGGAAAATTTTTCCGTCGTATTTTGAGCAATTTAAAAGCATCAACGATAATGAGAACTATTTATCAGCTATTCGTTCTCGAGGTAAAGCAGCAAACAGCGATCATTACTTTTTTTCTGAAGCAGGTATTCCATCATTTTTTATGTATTTAATGGGAGATTATAATTTTTATCATGTTCCACAGGATAATCCAAACAACCTAAAATTGGGTACATACTACAATAAGAGTTTTTTATTAATCAGAGATTTTGTATTTAAATTGTGTCTTTGACAAACATGATTAGTGATTAATTAGGCTTTGATGATAAGTTTTTGAATCTTTGTACGTTCAATAAAATGAATTAAACACAACATGAAAAACATATATCTTACAACAATTCCAGCATTATTATTAATGCTTTTTTCTTGTGGAGCTCAAAACACGGAGTCAATTTCTAACGATGGGGGTAAAATTGACGCTAAAGCATTTGATTCTAAAATCAAAACAGAAGAAAATCATATTTTACTTGATGTGAGAACTCCTGAGGAGTTTGCTTCAAATCATATTAAAGGAGCAATTAATATTAATATTAATTCTTCGGACTTTGGTGATAAAATTAGATTATTAGATAAATCAAACACGGTTTTAGTTTACTGTAAATCAGGAGGTAGAAGTGCCACGGCATTTAATTCTTTACAAACTTCTGGTTATACTGTTTATGAGTTGAGAGGCGGGTTGTTGAAATGGCAAGCTGCTGGGCTGCCAGTTGAGGTTTCATCAACAAAACCAAAATCAGGCTTCACTTTAGAATCATACAATAATGCTGTAAGTGAAAATAGTTTAACACTCGTTGATTTTTATGCCACTTGGTGTGGACCATGTAAAATGATGGCACCTCATATTGAGTCATTAAAAGCTAAATATGGTGATAAAATTTCAATTGTGAAAGTTGATACAGATAAAAGCATGGAGGTTTCAAGACACTTTAAAATTAGTGCCATTCCTCTTATAAAAATATACAAGAACGGCAAAGAGGTGTACAATAAAATGGGTTATCATACTCAAGAAGAATTAGAGGCAGCTTTTTTCTCTTACCTTTAACAACTATTCTTCCTCTTTAAAGTTTTCCCATCCTTGAGCTTTTAACGGCACGACATTACCAGACTTTGTGATTAGCTCTTTACCCTCGTGAGAAGCTGTACAGTACCCTATAATAGAGACGTCCATTGAGTTCTTTATTTTATCATAATCTGACTGAGGAATGGTAAATAATAACTCATAATCTTCACCACCATTCATTGCACAAGTTGTAGGTGACAAATTAAATTCAAGAGCTGTATCATAGGTAAGTTGGTCAATTGGGAGTTTATCTTCATATATTTTAGCACCAATTTTAGATTGTTTACATAAATGAAAGATTTCACTAGACAATCCATCCGAAATGTCAATCATTGCACTGGGAATAACATTGAGCTCTTCAAGCAGATCAATGATGTCCTTTCTAGCTTCTGGTCTGAGTTGTCTTCCTATTATATAATCTTTACCCTCAAGGTCTGGCTGCATTTCTTTAGATTCGAGATAGACTTGTTTCTCACGTTCTAGAAGTTGAAGGCCCATATACGCACCGCCTAAATCGCCAGATACACATATTAAGTCTCCTTCTTTTGCTCCTGATCTTTTTACAATTGCTTTTTTATTGGCATACCCAATCGCTGTTACAGAAATAACCATTCCTGTTACAGAACTGCTAGTGTCGCCTCCTATAAGTTGTATGTCGTATTTTTCGCAAGCAGCTCTCATTCCCACGTATAATTCTTCAATAGCCTCGAGAGTATATTTACTGGATATTGCAATAGAAACAAGTACTTGAGTGGCTCTAGCATTCATTGCACAGATATCACTTATATTGGATGATATTGCCTTATACCCTATATGCACTAAAGGAGAGTACATGATATCAAAATGTATATTTTCAATTAACATATCTGTACTTATTAATTGATGTTTTCCTTTCGATTCAATTATGGCCGCATCATCACCAATACCAAGGATAGTTTCCTCTTTTCTGATTGTGAATGATTTAGTGAGATAATCAATTAATTTAAATTCACCTAAAGAGCTAATGTTCGTTTTATCTTTTTGTTCAAACATGATTATTTGCAAAGGTCTTTCATTTCTATTAATTTGTGCATGATATGAAAAATTTCTTTAATTCATTTACTCAGTTATTATTCCCTAA
>JAQWZS010000186.1 GCA_029253325.1 Bacteroidia bacterium | reverse complement strand
AAGCTCAGTTTTTTAGCGATATGGTATCCTAATTGCATACTTTTGATTTACAAGATTAGAAATAGAAATGAAGAAATCAGAACTTTTTGCTTTTTTGATGATAATTTTCATTGGTTGCTCCTCCATGAGCATTAACCAAACAGAGGTAATAAAGGATCGAATTATTTTAGGTGCAGAGCAATTAGATCAATACGTTTCCCAGTTGGGAGAAAAGAGTGTGGCACTTCTTGTGAACCAAACTTCGACTATTGGTAATGTCCATTTGGTTGATACGTTGCAAGCCTTGGGGGTGAATATTAAGAAAGTTTTTGCACCAGAACATGGTTTTCGCGGAGACCACAGTGCAGGTGCCGTTGTTAAGAACGGATTAGACGAAAAGACAGGCTTACCTGTAGTTTCACTTTATGGGAAAAATAAGAAACCAACGCCTGAAATGTTGGCAAATATTGATGTGATTATATTCGATATACAGGATGTAGGTGTGCGTTTCTATACTTACATATCTACAATGCATTATGTGATGGAAGCTTGTGCTGAGCAAGGTAAAGAATTGATAATTTTAGATCGACCGAACCCTAATGGATTTTATATAGATGGTCCAGTATTACAAAAAGAATATACTTCCTTTATTGGTATGCATCCGATACCAATTGTGCATGGTTTAACGGTAGCAGAATTGGCATTAATGATTCAAGGAGAGAGTTGGTTAAAAAATGACATAAAATGTAACTTTAGTATAGTGCCATGCAAAAATTACACGCATGACAGTTTGTATCAATTACCCATCAAACCATCGCCCAATCTTCCAAATATGAATTCAGTTTATCTCTATCCATATCTAGGTTTGTTTGAAGGAACAAATGTAAGTATAGGTCGAGGAACACAAACGCCATTTCAGATTGTGGGTCGGCCAGGATTTGAAGGAAACTTTTCATTTACACCTCAAAGCATGCCTGGTGTATCAGATCACCCAAAATATGAGGGCAAAAGATGTGGTGGTTTTATTGTGAATGATGCCAAACAAGACGATTTTTTTGCTAAACCATCACTTAACCTAGACTGGTTTTTACTTTTTTATAAGAAAAATACCATTGAAAATGGGACTTACTTTAAAAGTTTTATTTTTAAACTTATGGGAAATTCATTGTTCAAAGAACAAGTAATATCTGGACTCTCGGCTCAAGATATAAAGCAAACATGGCAACCCGAGTTATTAAAATACAAGGCCATGAGAAAAAAATATCTTTTGTATCCATAGTAGTTGTGAAAATCAAAAAATAACAACATATTTGCAGCCCTAAAAATAGAGGTATGTCTAGAGTTTGTGATTTAACAGGAAAAAAAGCAATGTCTGGGAACAATGTTTCTCATTCAAAACGTAGAACTAAAAGAAGATTTTATCCAAACCTTCAAACTAAAAAGTTTTACTTGCCTGAGCAAGATGAGTGGATTACACTTAAAGTGAGTACCTCTGCTCTAAAAACAATCAATAAAAAAGGCATCAGTGCTTGTTTGAATAGTTTATTGAAAAACGGAAGAATATAAACCATGGCAAAGAAAGGCAACAGAGTTCAAGTAATATTGGAGTGTACTGAACAAAAAGGTTCAGGTGTACCAGGTATGTCTCGTTACATCACCACTAAGAATAAAAGAAATACGACAGAGCGTATTGAATTAAAAAAATATAACCCTTACATGAAAAAAGTAACGGTTCATAAAGAAATAAAGTAAGATGGCAAAGAAAGTAGTAGCAACCCTTAAAAAAGCAGGATCTGGTAGAGATTGGGCAAAGGTTATCCGATGTGAAAAATCACCCAAAACAGGTGCATATGCATTTAGAGAAGAAATGATGCCAACGGAATCTGTAAAAGAAGCCTTGGCAAAATAATAACGACGTTATTGTTTTAAATAAATAAGCTTCCTACTTTTGATGGGAAGCTTTTTTGTTTTTATACCTATGGGATTATTAGACTTTTTTAAAAAGAAACCAACCGAAGTTCAAAAAGAAAAACTGGACTCTGGTTTAGAAAAGACAAGAACTTCACTTTTAGATAAACTTTCTAAAGTTGTTGTTGGTAAAAGTAAGATTGATGATGACTTTTTGGACGATGTCGAAGAACTGCTAATTTCTTCAGATGTTGGAGTTGCAACTACTGTCAAAATTATTGATCGAATAGAATCTCGTGTTTCACACGATAAATATCTTTCTGAATCTGAACTCAAGAACATGTTGAAAGATGAGATAGTTCAGCTTGTTTCGGAGAATGAACATCAACATACTTTGAGCGATATTAAACCATACGTGATTATGGTAGTAGGTGTTAATGGTGTAGGTAAAACAACCACGATAGGTAAGCTAGCCAACCTATTTAAATCTCAAGGTTTGAAAGTAGTATTAGGTGCTGCTGACACTTTTAGAGCTGCTGCTGTAGATCAAATTAAAATTTGGGGAGATCGTGTAGGGGTGGATGTTGTATCCAAAGGAATGAATACGGATCCAGCTGCTGTTGCTTTTGAAGCGGTAAAATATGGAGCAGAACAAAATGCTGATGTAGTGATTATTGATACTGCGGGTAGATTACACAATAAGGTTAATCTGATGAATGAGCTTTCTAAAATTAAACGAGTGATGGATAAACAAGTAGATGGGGCTCCACACGAAGTGATGTTAGTACTTGATGCAAGTACAGGTCAGAACGCATTTGAACAGGCCAAACAATTCACCGCAGCAACGGATGTTTCTTCGTTAACACTAACCAAATTAGACGGAACAGCTAAAGGGGGAGTAGTCATTGGTATTAGCGATCAGTTTAAGATTCCTGTTAAGTACATTGGAGTTGGAGAACAAATGAATGACTTACAACTATTTAATTCCAAAACATTTATAAGTTCATTATTTACATAAATGAAGACCAAAAGCCATAAACCCAATAAAGTTGCCATAGTTACTCTTGGCTGTTCTAAAAATACGGTAGATTCTGAGGTAATTCAGTCTCAACTGGAAAATGGAAAAGTTCATACCGTACATGAGGATACCAAAGGTGCAGATACAGTAATTATTAATACCTGTGGTTTTATTGATAATGCCAAGCAGGAAAGTATTGATACTATTCTTGATTTTGCTCAGGAAAAGAAAGCAGGTAACTTGGATAATTTGATTGTAACCGGTTGTTTGTCAGAACGGTATAAAGCAGATTTATCCCCAGAAATTCCTGAAGTTGATAAATGGTATGGAACCTTTGAATTACCTCAACTGTTAAATAACCTAGGGGTTGATTATCGTAAAGAGCTGATTGGCGAACGAAAATCTTCTGTAGCTAAACACTATGCATACATGAAAATTTCGGAGGGTTGCGATCGGCCATGTTCTTTTTGTGCAATACCTCTTATGCGGGGTAAGCATGTATCAAAATCGATGGATCAATTGGTTGGTGAGGCAAAGGCATTGGTTAAGGATGGAATAAAAGAAATTATGCTAATTGCTCAAGACTCTACTTATTATGGTATTGATTTATATGGAGAGCGGAAATTAGCTGAACTCATGGATAGACTTAGTGATGTTGTGGGGCTTGACTGGATACGTCTTCACTATGCATATCCATCAAAATTTCCATTTGATGTACTGCCTATAATGAATTCAAAGCCCAATATTTGTAAATATTTAGATATTCCAATCCAACATATTTCAGATAATGTTCTCAAATCAATGAGAAGGGGAATTACCAAAAGAAGAACTGAAGAGGTTTTAGATCGCATTCAATCTGAGGTAGAAAATATTGCTTTAAGAACAACCTTATTAGTTGGGCATCCTGGAGAGTATGATCAAGATTTTGAGGAGTTGAAAGATTTTGTGAGTCGCTACAAGTTTAATCGATTGGGTGTATTTACCTATTCTCATGAGGATGGTACTCATGCAGGAACTTTAGAGGATCATGTTTCTGAACAGATAAAATCTACTCGTGCAGATGAGATTATGGCCATACAGCATGATATTTCTTGGGCACATAATCAAAAACTAATTGGAACTAATCAAAAAGTAATAATAGATCGTATTGAGGGAGATAGCTATATTGGACGTACACAGTTTGACTCACCCGAGGTTGATAATGAGGTTATTATTTCATTGAATGAAGGTTATTTGAGAGTTGGTGACT
This sequence comes from Bacteroidia bacterium, assembly GCA_029253325.1. GTDB lineage: Bacteria > Bacteroidota > Bacteroidia > NS11-12g > UBA9320 > UBA9320. Next base: position 2,674 of record JAQWZS010000186.1, on the reverse strand, counting down.
TCGCAAACACACATATTACGGGTGCTGAATCATTTGATCTAATCGCAAAGCTTATCAAGTAGTGGAATTTTCTCATGTTATAAGAAAAAAAACTTTTTTTAATAACCCTTTATTGGAGGCTTACTATGAGGGAGAGTCACTGAAGTCTTTTCATAGCTTCACTCCTGATATAGATGGCATTAAAGCTGCCATGAATTCAAAGTCTAATTTCTCTCAGCAAAAGCGGGATAATTTAGTTCAAGATTTGTATAGTCAATATGATGAGGCAGGGATTGATTTAACAAAATCTGTTGAGGTCAAAACGAATATTGATAAACTCAAAGAACTCAATACATTTACTATTACAACGGGTCAGCAAATTCATTTAGGTTTAGGTCCACTCTTTGTTTTGTACAAGATTTTTGATGTTATAGCTATATCAAGACAACTTATTGAGAAATATGCAGACAAACAGTTTGTGCCTGTTTTTTGGATGGCTACTGAAGACCATGATTTGGATGAAATTTCATCGGTGAATTATTATGGTAATCAAGTTAAATGGAATACGAATCAATCTGGAGCTGTTGGTAGAATGAATACTGAAGGTGTTGCAGAAATGTTTTATAAGCTTATTAAAACCCAACGATTTTCTGAGGCTCAAAGAGAGTTTCTAAATCGAGCTGCCCAAGTATATCATGAGTCTCAAAATTTATCTGTTGCATTCAGAAGATTGTTGCATGATTATTTGGGTGATACTGGCTTGATTATCATAGATCCAGATAGTAAAGTTTTAAAATCAAGTTTCACTTCAGTGATGATTGATGAACTAAATCACACCAATAAAAAAGCAATTCAAAAAACAACAAGCAGACTTGAAGAGTCTGGGTTTAAAAAGCAATTGAGGATAAAACCTTGTAATCTTTTTTTATTGCAGAATAATGACAGAATTAGAATTGATGTGTTGAGTGATATCTCAAATGAAAATCCTACAGATTTTGTTAAAAATAATTGTGAAAATTTAAGTCCAAATGCAGCTTTGAGACCGCTATATCAAGAATGGATACTGCCCAATGTTTGTAATGTTTTAGGCTCAAGTGAACTAAATTATTGGTTGCAATTAAAAGGTCTTTTTGATAACTATGAATTACCCATACCATCATTGTCTGTAAGAACCTCGTGTGTTATGATACCAAATAAATTTAAAAAAGAATTTTTCGACAATAATTCAATTAATTGGTTTGAGGAAGAGAAAGTTATTGCATTAAAACAAAATAAAAAGTTATCAAATTTAAAAGAATTACAAGACGAAAAATTGACATTGATAAAATCAAGTATTGCAGCGTATGATCAAGAAATATCAAATTCATTTAAAGGATTTAATTTGGTTAATAAATGGTCGAAATTATTAGATAAACTTAATGATATAGAGCAACTTGTAGAAAAACAATGGGCCAATAAAGTCGATCAATCTGCTGATTTTAAAAAAGTCTTGAGAATAAAAAAAACATACTTTAGTCCAATTGCAATACAAGAAAGACAAGATCATTTAGGTATGCATTCTGGGTTGTTGGCTATAAAACCTTTTGATGTAGAAAGAAATTTTGGTTACTCAGCTAGTCAGAAAGTAGTGCTCATATTCTCCTAATTGCTTGTTGTTTATGTAAAATTTTATACTTTTGTAGCAAATTATACAATATTCAATTCAAGAAATGAATACGACAGCAAAAATCATGAAATCATTTAAATCAGTATTACTTATTATAACCTTGTTGGGTTATACAAGTATAGAAGCACAAAACGATTATTTTTCAAAATTTAGACCAGCACAAAAATGGTCTGTGGGAGCACAAATTAGTCCAACATTCGGGCATTTTGATGCACCGCACGAGAATCTCTCTTTTTCTGGTGGGCTTCACCTTAAATACTCAGCATCTCAAACAGTAGGGTTTAAAGCGTCTGCTAACATGGGTAAAATGTCAGGATCTAGAAATGGCACAGAGTTGTTCTGGTCTGCTACCAGGAATGATTTAAAAGGCTCATATGAATATACCAACAATTTTATAGACGCAGACGTATCTGCTGTAATTACTGCAGGTAATTGGTCTTTCTTAAGACCTTTAAGTAAATTGCAAACATTTGTATCATTTGGTGTAGGTATCATCTCTAGTGATGTAGAGGGTGAGGTTAATGATGCTTCAGAAGCTAGTGGTTTAGCAACATCATTCCCTGGTCAAATGGAATATTTTGATGTTGCAGGAAATTTAACTACGGATTATTCACAAACAGTTAGAGCAGCAACTGCATATTCTGGAACAGATATTACCTTCCCATTAGGCGTTGGAGTTAAATATAATCTTAATGACAAATTTGATTTAGGTTTAGAATGGAAAACTAGATTAACTCGATCTGATGATTTAGATGCCCGAGATTTAGAATTATTTAGTTCAAGTTCCGAGAGAAATAGATCATTTGATTCTTACTCTACGCTAGGTGTTCAGTTGTCATTCAAATTTGGTGACAAAAACAGAGATGATCATAACGATTGGTTAAATCCTGTTGAATCCTTATATACAGACATGGATTCTATCAACAAAAGCCTTAAAAACTTAATGGCTGATACGGATGGCGATGGTGTAGCAGATCATTTTGATAAAGATAATGAAACACCTGAAGGTGTTAAAACATATGGTGACGG
>JAQWZS010000059.1 GCA_029253325.1 Bacteroidia bacterium | reverse complement strand
GTGGTCTTTCTCTCACTGCAACATACACAATACGTGCTTATTACTTTTGTACAGTCTTTATTTTTAGCACATTTAAACGCATTACTATCTCTTTTGATTTGAAGTAAATTTGCTTTAGCTTCTTGTTGTTTTTTGTTTGCTTCTTCATTACGACGTTTTATAAGTTTATAATAATCTTTTTTAGTACCTGATATAGCTATAGGTTGTGGTTTCTTTCTAATGTATGAATTATCTGTTATTACGTATTGGTTTTTATCAAGAGGGAATATTTCATAGAAGTAGGGATTTTCAATTATAAAATGATTTTTATAGTAGCTGGTGTCTTTGATTTTAGTGATTGGAAGTTTTAAGAATTCAATCTCATCTAGATTAATGTTCAAGAATTCATATCTACCCAGTGAGTCTAGATGTTTAGTTATAGTTTCACCATTTTTGAAATAGAGAACAGTTTTTATTTGAGGTAAATATTCATTTAATTTTTCATTCTTTATGTTCACAAATTCACACGACCCACTCAAGGTATCATTGCCTTGGTTTTGAGCATTCGTTTGATAAAATGAGAGGCATAAAATTAGGAGTAGAAGTGAGAGCGAGTTTTTCATAGTATGTTGTAGCCTCAAATATCTCAAAATCTATACCAAAATGATCTGATATCTTGTAATAAGTAGTCGGGAAATCTTAATTAATATTTTATGCAAACATTTTTAGGTTCGGTAAAGAATCGAAGTGCTTCCCATCCCCCTTCTCTACCAACACCACTGTTTTTCATTCCACCGAATGGAGTTCTTAAATCACGCTGCAACCAGCAGTTTACCCAAATGATTCCACTTTTGATTTGTTCAGAACAGCGATGAGCCTTACTTAAGTCCGATGTCCAAATGGTAGCAGCTAGACCATAGTCATTGCTATTGGCCATTGCAATAGCTTCTTCTTCTGTATCAAAAGGCTGTATTGTCACTACTGGCCCAAAAATCTCTTCTTGATTGGTTCTGCATTGTTGATCCAGTCCTTCTATAATAGTTGGTCGTATATACCATCCGTCACTCAAATCTCCATTAAGCTTAACAGGTAAGCCACCCGTGAGAATATTGCCTCCTTCTTTTTTAGCTAGTTTAATGTAGCTTAGAATTTTTTCATAATGGGGTTTACTAACGATTGCTCCCATACGTGATTCATCCTCCAAGGGATTACCCACAATCATTTGATCTGTTCGAGCAACAAACTCTTTTTTGAAGTTTTCATAAATACCTCGTTGCACAAGAATACGAGACCCACATAGGCAAATTTGTCCCTGATTTGCAAATGAACTATTAAGTGATGTTCGAATAGCTTCATCTAAGTCACAATCATCAAAAATGATGTTGGGATTTTTGCCCCCTAACTCCAAACTCATCTTTTTAAATTTTGGAGCTACAATGGAAGCAATATGTGCTCCTGTGGATGTACCTCCAGTAAAAGAAACCAAATCGATTTCATTGCTTGATATGATAGAGTTTCCGGTGCTGCTTCCAAGTCCATGAACAATATTCAATACTCCTGCAGGTAATCCAATTTCATGGCATATTTCTGAGAGAAGGTATGCCGTCATGGGAGTGATCTCTGATGGTTTTGCCACAACGGTATTCCCTGCAGCCAGTGCAGGAGCGATTTTCCAAGAAAAAAGATACAATGGAAGATTCCAAGGAGATATACAAGCTGCCACACCTACTGGGTTTCTGAGCGTAAAGTTGATCATACCTTCTGATGTGTGATGACTTTCTGAGGCATAATGCTGGATAGCAGTAGCGTAAAATTTAAAGTTGTCGCGTGCTCTAGGGATATCTACTGCTTTTGCCAACTTTAGTGGTTTGCCATTGTCGATAGATTCAGCTAATGCAAGTTCATCTAATTGATTGTGAATTTCATTGGCTATTTTTTCTAGCCATTGAGATCGTTCAGAATTTTTGAGTTTTGACCATGAGGGGAATGCATTTTTTGCACTTTCAATAGCTATTTTTACGTCTTTCTCGTTTGAGTCTGGAATAAGTGAATATACCTGACCATTTGCGGGGTTATAATTATCAATGTAGCTATTGGAGTTTGGGCCTACCAGTTTGCCATTAATATAGTTAGCAATTTTTTTCATACGTTGGTTTAACAAAAATAATCAAGCAGATGATATCCTTATTTATTTTGAATTCTTTACCTTTGTAGTGAACGACGAAAACAACGATTTTAATTTGACTAAACTTTATAAATAACAACAGACATTAGATACTATGAACCTATTTATTTCCAATATTGATTATAAAATTGATGAGAACGAGCTAAAAAGCATTTTTGAAAAATTTGGGAAGGTTAAATCCTTAAAAATATTGGTTGACCCAGAGTCGAATAAATCAATTGGTTATGGTTTTGTGAAAATGGGAAGCGAATATGAGGGTCAAAAAGCGATCATTCGCCTAAATAATAAACTCTTTAGGAAACGAAAGCTATCTGTCCAAGAAGCAAGACCCAAACCACCAAAAATAAACCCTAATCAAGTGAGTGAGTCTAACGAGTCAAAACCAGTTGAGTCTAAGACAATCACAAAACGAAAAAGAAGACGAATGATTGTGGATTGATCTCTAGGGTATGATAGTACCAACACACTCCCCAAATCCCACTCTTATGTCGTCTTTTTGACACCATGCACGAATGGAGATCGAATCTCCATCTTCTAAAAAGGTTCTAGTTTTATTATTTTTTATTTGGATGGGTTCTTTTCCTCCTTGGCTAATTTCTATCAAGCTACCATAACTATTGGAGTCTCTACCAGATATTGTTCCACTAGCCATTACATCTCCTACATTTACGTTACAGCCATTCACCGTGTGATGGGCAAGTTGTTGAGCCATGTTCCAATACATAAATTTAAAATTACTTTGACTAATTATTGTCTCTTCGTCTCCTTTTGGAGTAATCCCAACTTCTAGTTTAATATCGAAGTTTTTATTTCCCTCATACTGAAGATAGGGCAAAACAGGTGGATCTTGTTTAATACTTTCACAACGGAAAGGTTCAAGTGCTTCCATTGTAACAATCCAGGGAGATATAGTGCTTGCAAAATTTTTGCCTAAAAAAGGTCCTAATGGTACATATTCCCATCCTTGAATATCT
>JAQWZS010000022.1 GCA_029253325.1 Bacteroidia bacterium | reverse complement strand
AGCACGATTATATCCAACTTTAAGTCTTCTTTGAATGAGGCTTGTACTTCCCTGTTGATGCTGAACAACAATTCGAGCTGCATCCTCAAAAAGAGCATCACGATCATCAGCATTAAAATCGCTGCCATCTCCAGAACTTTCTTCCCTAACTTCTGGTAAAATGTGTGCATCAGGATACCCTCTTTGGTTTCCAATAAATCCTGTTATTGTGTCTACCTCAGGTGTGTCAACAAATGGACATTGTAAACGAACCATATCACTTCCTGTAGAATATAACATATCCCCCTTACCAATAAGTTGATCAGCACCATTTCCATCTAAGATAGTTCTACTATCAATCTTACTACTAACTCTAAAAGCAATACGGGCAGGGAAATTAGCTTTTATTGTTCCGGTTATGATATTAACAGAGGGGCGTTGTGTAGCTAGTATCAAATGAATTCCAATGGCTCGAGCTAACTGAGCAATTCTTCCTATTGGATGCTCAACCTCTTTTCCAGCTGTCATAATTAGATCTGCTACCTCATCTATAATTACAACAATGTAAGGTAAATATTTATGCCCTTCTTCAGGATTTAATTTACGCTTAATGAATTTCGTGTTGTATTCTTTGATATTTCGAACCATCGCTGCTTGAAGTAGAGCATATCGTTGATCCATCTCTTCACACAATGAATTCAGAGTAGAAATTACTTGCTTATTATCTGTTATGATAGCTTCTCCTTCCCCTGGAAGTTTGGCAAGGTAATGACGTTCTATAGTTTGATAAAGCGTAAGTTCTACCTTCTTTGGATCAACCATCACAAATTTTAACTCCGCAGGATGTTTTCTATATAAAAGAGATACAATTATGGCATTTAAACCGACCGATTTACCTTGACCTGTTGCCCCAGCCATTAATAAATGGGGCATCTTAGCTAAATCAGCAACATATACCTCATTAGAAATGGTCTTACCTAAACAAACAGGTAATGCTGCATCTGAATTTTGGTATTTAGCACTATTAATTACAGAGTGCATACTAACAATCTCAGGTTTTTTATTAGGCACCTCAATTCCAATAGTACCCTTACCTGGAATAGGTGCAATAATTCTGATGCCCAAAGCAGCTAAACTTAAGGCAATGTCATCTTCTAAATTTTTTATTTTAGAAATTCTTACTCCAGCTTCAGGAACAATTTCAAATAATGTTACGGTTGGACCAATAGTAGCTTTGATTTGAGCAATCCCTATTTTATAATTGTTCAAAGTCTGAACAATCATATTTTTACTTTTCTCTAAATCATCTTTAGAAACCTCTGTTTTTGGACCTTCATCATACTTATTGAGGAAGTCGATTTCAGGAAACACATAATCTCTCAAATCCAAGCGTGGATCAAATGGCTCATCAATACCATAATGCTCTTTCTGTTTTTGTTTATCGATTTTTTCTTCTACTGCCTTCTCCTCTATTTTTAATTCTAGATCCTCTTCTTCTTTATCCGATAATTTTTTCAATTCTGGTTCATTCGTAATTACAGGCACCAATTCTTCTGTAGTTATTTCATCAACCTCTATAGACACTGGTTCTGGTAAAACATCAGCTTGATTATTTTCTATATTTATTTGATCTTTTTCAAAAAGTGACTCTCTAGCATAAGCCTCATCATCTGATATTTCTGACTCTTTTGAACTCAACCGCTTATTCCTAATCCAAACCAAAACATCTATGCCAAAAGCAACGTATAAAAAAAAGACAGTAACTAATCCAAGAATAAGTATAATTCCAATTATACCAACTAGGGACTTTGAAAAAATAAAAACTCCATACCCCAATAATCCCCCAAGCAATGGATATGATTTAGAGAATAATAAAGAACATACCAATGAAATCCACAAACCAGAAACTAATAGCTTACTAGCTGTTTTGGGACGTATATGAAATCTATTGTTAAAATAAAGATTGAAACCAATAATTAAGAATATGGGGTATAATAAGAAAGCTCCAATACCAAAACCATTATAAATAAAAGTGTGAGCAAGAAGTGCCCCCATTTTTCCCATCATGTTCTCAGGAACTAAATTTTTAAAATCAAACAAAAATTCATTGATACCTGCATTTAAGATGCTTTGATCTGTTCGCCACGAAAAAAGGTAACTAATAGAAGCTAGTATTAAAAACATTGCAAAAGCAAAGAATAAACTACCCATTACCTTATTAAACAAAGTATAGTCTTTAGGCTCTTTGCTCTTTGACTTTTTCTTTGATTTACTTGATTTTTTATTGAAAAATGTCATAAGCTTATTAGGAATCGAATGTATACTTAAACCTACTATTGAGTATCTGTGTTTTTAAACAATCACAAAACTTGTGTAGTATAGTTTACATCCACCTTCAAATGTCTATAGCAAAGCATATCCAAGAAAAACAATCCTTGGTAAAAAAATCCTTAAATTATAAAAATTTAAAGCTTCTTCCTAGATATTTTGCTGTATGACCAAGTTCTTCCTCTATTCGGAGCAATTGATTATATTTAGCCATACGATCACTTCTTGATGCAGAACCTGTCTTAATGAGTCCACTATTCATGGCTACAGCCAAATCAGCAATTGTAGCATCTTCCGTTTCACCACTTCGATGAGATATGATATTAGTATAACTATTTTGAGTTGCAAGATTTATAGAATCGATTGTTTCAGTTAACGTACCAATTTGATTCACCTTGACTAGGATACTATTAGCAATTCCTTCATCTATGCCTCGCTGTAACCTCTTGACGTTGGTTACAAATAGATCATCACCTACTAATTGAACTTTATCACCTATCTGATCAGTCAAATATTTCCACCCTGACCAATCATCCTCATCCAAACCATCCTCAATACTTAGGATAGGATACTTATTTGTCCAATTTTTCCAATAGTCTGCCATTTGTTCGCTTGTTAATTCACGACCATCCGATTTACTGAATGTGTAAAGACCAGTTTCTTTATTGTAAAACTCTGATGTAGCAGCATCCATGGCAATGTAGATATCCTCACCTGGACGATAACCCGCTGACTCAATAGCCTGAAGAACAGTTTCAATTGCTTCTTCATTTGATTTAATATTTGGTGCAAAACCTCCTTCATCTCCTACGTTAGTGCTATATCCTTTTGAGCTTAACACTTTTTTTAGATGATGAAAGGTCTCTACTCCCATTTGCAATGCCTCAGAAAATGTATCAGCTCCAGTAGGCATAATCATGAACTCCTGAAAGTCAATCGAGTTATCAGCATGACTTCCTCCGTTGATAATGTTCATCATTGGAATTGGAAGTGTGCAAGCATTTACCCCACCAAGGTACCTAAATAAAGGCTGTCCACTCTCCTCAGCTGCTGCATGAGCGATCGCTAAACTCACAGCCAACATGGCATTTGCACCCAAAACTGACTTATTTTCTGTGCCATCAAGCATGATCATTTTATGATCTACATGTACTTGCTCAAATACATCTTCACCAATAATCTCATCAGAAATCGTTGTATTAACGTTAGCTACAGCCTTCATCACACTTTTTCCTAAAAAGTTTGATTTATCACCATCTCTTAATTCAATGGCCTCATGTATTCCTGTACTTGCTCCGCTTGGAACAGCTGCTCTTCCAAAGGCCCCATCTTCAGTAAATACATCTACTTCAATCGTTGGATTACCTCTACTATCAAGAATTTGTCTCGCGTGTAAGTGTGCTATTTCACTCATTTTTTTTGTTTATAATATTTTAGTGTTGATTTAGAAATCTAGATTATGCCATTAATGCCACAAAGTCATCGAATAAATATCGACTATCGTGTGGACCTGGACTTGCTTCTGGGTGATATTGAACTGCAAAGGCAGATTTATCTTTAACACGGATTCCTTCTACCGTGTCATCATTTAAATTAATATGGGTTATTTCTACTGTACCATTGTTGCTATCAGGGTCGATAGCAAATCCGTGATTCTGGGAAGTAATTTCGCTCTTTCCGGTAATCAGATTTTTGACTGGATGATTCTGACCACGATGCCCGCGATGAAGCTTAAAAGTTTTCATGCCTTGGGCTTGTGCCAATATTTGACTACCTAGACAAATTCCAAACATATTATCGTCTGCGGCAACTATTTCTTGAATTGTTTTAACTGCATAAGGCATAGCAGACGGGTCTCCAGGACCGTTGCTAATCATAAAGCCATCAGGATTCCAATCTTTCATTTCTGAGTAAGTTGTATCTCCAGGGTAAACCTTAACATGACACCCTCTGTCTGTTAAACATTGTATAATATTTTCTTTGCTTCCTAAATCAAGCAAAGCGACTTTATGCTTTCCATTCTCATTAACCTCGTAGGATTTCTTAGACCAAACCTTGCTACTTAACTCTAAACCTGACATGCTGGGGACGTCCAATACCATTGATTTTAATTTATCGACATCTAAGATCTCAGAACTTATAATAGCATTCATTGCTCCAGCGTCTCTAATATGTCTCACTACCTCACGTGTATCTACATCACAAATACCTGTAAAATTATTTTCAATAAAATAATCGTTAAGGCTACTATCTGCCATATTTCTAGAATGCATCGGAGAGTAATTTTTACAAACTAATCCAGAAATTTTAATAGAATCTGACTCAGAATCGAGTTCTCTAGCACCATAATTACCAATATGATCCATGGTCATGATAACAATTTGACCATAATAAGAAGGGTCTGTAAACACCTCCTGATATCCAGTCATTCCGGTATTAAAACATAACTCTCCTGTTGCGGTTCCTATTGCTCCTGCAGCTTTACCATAAAAGATTGTTCCATCTTCTAATAGTAGTATTGCATTTTGTTTATTTTGATATTTCATATTTGCTATAAAGTTATAAAAAAAGG
>JAQWZS010000033.1 GCA_029253325.1 Bacteroidia bacterium | reverse complement strand
TTAGGAAGTAGGACGGATGCGACAGCGTATTTCGTAGATGGTGTTCGTGTTTTAGGAAGTAGCAGTGTGCCACAGTCTGCACAAGGACAAATAGAGGTCATTCAGTCTGGTGTGCCTGCTCAATATGGTGACTTTACAGGTGGTGCAATTGTCATTACTACTAAAGGGCCTTCTCGGTTTGTGAATCGAAGTTTTGAGATGATTTCATCCACACTTTTTGATCCGTATAGTTATAACCAAGCAGAATTCTCTGCAGTCGGACCACTTTGGGTAAAGAATAAAGGTGGGGGTAAAAAAGAGTATGTTGCTTTGGGTTATCAAATGGCAGCTAACTTTAATTATACCATGGATGCAAGTCCAGGATTTGGAGGATTTTATAGTGTTAAAGATGATGTTATGGCTGATTTAGAACAGAATCCAATTATAGAAAATCCCAACGGCCCTTTAAATGTATATAGATCTCTTCTCTTGACGGAGGATGATTTGGAAATTAATAAAGCGAGAAAAAATGTCGGAAGATATGCAGGTAATTTCCAAGGTAAATTAGAATATCAACCTAATAAAAACTCAACACTTACGTTGTTTGGTTCATTTAATCAGAGTCAGGGTAATAACTTTAGCTATGATCAAAGTTTAATGAATTACAACAGATATAGTAATTCTACCAACCAAACACTTCGTACTTATGTGAAATTCACGCAAAGACTAGGGTCTACAAGTGAGGAGGATAAAGAAAAGAAGAAGTCACTTTTTTCTGATGCATTTTATAACATAAGGGTTGATTATCAGAGCCAGTGGCAAGAAAATCAAAATTTAGATCATGGTACGAACTTTTTTGATTACGGACATATTGGGAAATTTACGGAGTATAGAAGGCCCTTTTATCAGTTTCAAAGAACACCAACTTTACACATCGATCAAAATGGAGATACGTCTACGCGTCAGAACTATTTTGATTTAATTGGAAGTTTCAATACTCAAATAACATTTGAGCCGAGTGATAAAAATCCAGTTCGAGCAAATTATACAAGTCAGTTGTTTAATGAAGCAGAAGCTTCAGGTAATCAGTTTGCTTCGACTAATCAAATTCAGCAAGGTCTAGGCCTGTTAAATGGTTTTTCTCCAGGATATTCTTATTCTTTGTGGGCAAATCCAGGGTTGGGTAATAATGGATACTCAAAATCACAATTTGAGCGAATAGCTGCATACGCACAAGGTGAAGCTATTTTAAATTTAGAAAACACGCATGATCTTCAGTTCGGTATTTATTATGAGCAGACTTTATTTAGTAGTTGGTCATTGGGTGCTGGTAACTTATGGACCTTAATGCCATTATTGGCAAATAGCCATATTTCAAACCTAGACCAGGTTACAGAAAATGGTTATGTTATTGGAGGTATTCATACCTACGATCAGAATGGGTTATTTACAGATACAGTAAATTACAATATACGAATAGATAAAGATCAACAAAAGACTTTTGATAAGAACTTAAGAGCTAAATTAATTGCTGATGGAGCAACAGACGTTTATGGTAATCCTTACACAGAGTCTTCATATATTGATATTAATAGTTTAAGTCCTAGCACATTTAGTTTAGACATGTTTAGTGCAGGAGATTTATGGAACAACGGAAATTCATTTGTAGGATACTTTGGATACGATTATCTCGGTAATAGAACTCGTAAAGCATTTTCGTTTACTGACTTTACAAATGATGATGCAACGAAAGGTATCGGATCTTTTTCTCCGATATCAAACGCTATTTGGTTGCAAGATAAATTCCAGTTCAAGGATTTAGTTCTTCGTTTGGGTGTTCGTGTTGAACGTTACGATGGAAACCAGTTAGGTCTAAAAGATCAGTATTCTCTATTCCCAACTTATAGTGCTGGGGAAATTGCTAGTATAGAATCGGGTGAAAGAGGTAGTAACTTGCTTGCAAATTATTCCATTCCACAAACGATTGGAGATGATTACGTTGTTTATGTAAATGATATTGAAAGCCCAAGTGAAATTATAGGTTTTAGAAATGGCAATAAATGGTACGACGATCAAGGAGGAGAGTTGTCAAGTCCAGATCAACTTGCACAGGCTACTAAGAGCGGTAGGATTCAACCTTTCCTTCAATCTACGGAAGAAGATTTAGTGCCAGAAGCTTTCCAAGATTATACGCCTTCAATCAATGTGTTGCCTCGTGTGATGTTCTCATTTCCAATCAATTCTGAAGCATTATTCTTTGCTAGTTATGATAAATTAGCTCAACGACCACAAGATGGAGCCATTTTCGCACCAATTAATAGATATGATTACCTTGAGGAAAATCAAGGTGGGACATTACCAAATGCAAACTTACAGCCTCGTGTGACTACAAGTTATGAACTAGGATTCAAGCAAACACTTACACAAAATTCTGCCTTGAGTTTAATTGCAGCATATCGATCTACCAAGGGAGATTTTGCTCTCGTTCAAATTACACAAGCCTATCCTATTACATATAGTAGTTATCAAAATTTAGACTTTGAAACAATTAAAAACTTTAGAGCTGAGTACGAATTAAGAGGTCAGGGGAGAACATCTCTTGG
>JAQWZS010000027.1 GCA_029253325.1 Bacteroidia bacterium | reverse complement strand
AGATATTTCAATGACGGACCATTTACGGCTCCTTTTGGCAACGAAAGCAGCCCTAGAACTGGTGCATGGGTTGGTTGGCAAATTGTTCGCAATTACATGGAAATTCACCCCAAAATTTCTATTCATCAACTATTGAGCAATAGCAATCACATGGATATATTCCATGAAAGTGGATATAGACCCTAGATTTTTTCTTCAAAAAAGTGGTATGCCCCATCAGGCTGAACAACTACCCATGGAATTTTCCGATTCTTCTCAAAATAAGAGTACCCTTTTTTGAGTTGACTCCAGAAATTAATTAACTTTTTATCATCGTATTGGTCCGATAATAGTTGAAAATTTTCTTGATTTAAACGAGTTGGAAAAAGATGAATCGGTATAGATTCCTGCCCATTATTTCTTGCCTCAACACATAAAATATATAATTCTTTGATAAAACTATCCGTTATCGGAATGCACCCTATGGTCTCACAACCACCATGGATAAATATTAAGCCCCCAGGAGCATAACGATTTGAAAGAATCTGATCACTTTTATTGGGATAATCGACCTGTAAAGAAAGAAAAAAATCACTGTTTGGATTAAATTTACTGAGTGAATAAATCCCTTCAGGTATTTGTTTATCACCTTCTTTTCTTTTGGGCCCTAACTGGCCGATATTTTGACAAAACTTGTAAGTGGTCACTAATTTGTATCGATTATCCCCTTTATTTTTTGCCCATACCTCAAGGTCCTCCTCAAATTTAAAACCACGAATAAATATCTCAAAATTTTGTCGATCAATTCCTGCCTCCTTAAGTTTAACATAAGCATCTTCTGCTTTGTCTTTGTATGCTTGAAATACACGATCGTAAGTTAATTGTTGATCTTTAAAACTAGGAGAATCTACATTGATTAATGGCATGAAAAAAAATGTGAATATGAAAAAAATCTTGGTCATCTATAATATATGACGACAAAAATGCAGGATTATTCTATCAATCATCATAAAAATACTGAAAATAATCACTATCGTTTTAGTGAGCTTTAACCCCTATTTTCGCAAAGTATTTTGAAGGGGAAATTATATATAGTGCCAACGCCCATTGGTAATTTGGCAGACATTACCTATCGAGCAATAGAAGTACTTAAGTCTGTTGATGCCATTTTAGCTGAAGATACTCGACAAACTAAAAAACTTTTAGATCACTATAATATTAATCAAAAACTCATTCCCTATCACCAACACAATGAACACAAAATTTCAAAAGGGATTATTGAAAAGCTACTGAATGGTGAGTCTTTTGCGGTATGCTCCGATGCAGGAATGCCTGGAATATCTGATCCTGGGTTCTTACTAATAAGAGAATCTATCCACGAAAATATTGAAGTTGTTACTCTGCCTGGTGCAGTAGCTGCTATCGTTGGAGTAGTTGGTTCTGGTTTACCTTGTGATTCATTTGTTTATGAAGGTTTTTTGCCCCACAAAAAAGGCAAACAAACTAAAATCTTGAATCTTCTTGAAGAAAAACGAACCACTATTTTTTATGAAAGCCCGCACCGAATTATAAAAACACTTCAAATGATTCATGACCTACTTGGTCCAGATCGTTCTTTAGTTATTGGCCGTGAACTAACTAAAAAATTTGAAGAATATATTCGTGGAAACCCTATTCAACTTTTGGAACATTTCAAAAACCACGAACCAAAAGGAGAATTTGTACTAATGATTGCTGGGTATGACAAAAAATAAATTCAAAATACTTTTATATGTTCTTTCTCCGGCTTTGTTATTTTGGTTAGCTTGGCCTCCTCGTGATTTATTTTTCCTAGGCTTTTTTGCTTTTGTACCCTTATTCCTACTTGAAGATAAAACCAGAAATACACGAGGAAGCAGTTGGTTAATCTATTTATCACTATTGATATGGAACATCGTAATATCCTGGTGGGTGGGTTATGCCGAGTTTTATTCGAGTATTTTTATGCTACTTGCAAATTCATGGCTTATGTATTTACCCTGGCTAGGTTATAGAAAAGCACGTAGAATAGTTAATGATAAAAAAGCCCTATTGATTTTTGTTTCGCTTTGGTTGTCGTTTGAATACCTTCACCTCAATTGGCAAATCACATGGCCTTGGTTTACACTGGGCAATATTTTTGCGAAACATAATGAAGTTATTCAGTGGTATGAAATAACTGGTGCACTTGGCGGAAGTCTATGGATTTTAACAACCAACGTCATAACCTACATAACTGTCCGAAAGTCAGACATTAAAGCCTGGTGGAAGCCCATTGGATTTATCATTATTCCTGCACTCTTATCCATCCCTTTTTACATATACAATCAAACGGATTATACCTCGTCGAATAATAGTACATCTTCAGCCTTATTAGTTCAACCTAATATTGATCCTTACTTAAAATTTGAAAAAGATAAAGAGATTCTTAACTTGACTCAAATGCTAAGGTTGGTTGAACCACTAATAAATGATAGCACAGATTACATCATCTTACCTGAAACAGCTATAGTGGAATATGTTGATGAGAACTACCCTGATGGTTTTGAAAGTATTCAAATTCTTAAAAAATTTGTACAAGACCATCCACAAATTCATATCATTTCTGGTATTTCAACCTATAAGTTTTTCAAAAAAGGAGAACCACTATCACAAACCGCACGAGAAACTGAGAATGGTGATTTTTATGATAGTTACAATACCGCACTTGAAATTGACAAAGAGGGTAATATTGACTTCTATCATAAAGGGAAACTTGTGCCTGGTGCTGAAATCATGCCATATCCTAAATTATTTAAGTTTCTTAATTTTTTGGCTGTAGATTTAGGTGGAATATCTGGTAGCCTTGGATCGGATAAAGAACCAAAAGTTTTTGATGCTGGCAATAAACCAAACCTTGCACCATTAATCTGCTATGAGAGTGTATTCCCTGGTCATGTTGCTGAATTTTGTCGAAAAGGAGCAGAGATTTTATTAGTCATAACCAATGACGGATGGTGGAGAGATACCGACGGATACAAACAGCATATGCATTATGCCTCTTTGAGAGCAATAGAAAATAGAAGAGAAGTATTAAGAAGTGCAAACACTGGCATTACTTGCAGAATTGACAAACTAGGTAATATCTATCAGAAAACTCAATGGTGGAAAAAAGAAGTCATCGACGTGAAAGTTCATTCATTTAATAACATGACATTCTATTCACAATATGGTGATTATATAGGCAGATTTGCCAGCTTTATTGGTGTTTTTTTTATACTTGGTATGATTGTAAAAAAGAAGAGTAAAAATGTCAACTAGTATAAAATATATCGGTCTTATAAATTATGCCAATGCGTTAAATATTCAAGAGCAAACTCATCAAGATGTTTTAAATGGGGCTTCAGATAGTATTATCATGTGTGAGCATCCCCACGTATTCACCTTTGGAAAAAGTGCCAATAAAAATAACCTACTAGTTGATGAAAATCTTTTAACGAAAATTAATGCAACAACCCATCAAATTGATAGAGGAGGTGATATTACATACCATGGTCCAGGCCAGTTAGTTTGCTATCCCATTATCAATTTAAGAAAATGGGGTATTGGTGTTAAAAAATATGTAGAAATACTTGAAGAATCTATCATAAGCACACTCAAACATTTCAATATTGATGCATATCAAATAAGGCATCTAACAGGAATATGGGTAGGAGATAAACCACAAACTCCCAGAAAAATTGGAGCAATTGGAATTCGTATCAAACAAGGTGTTAGTATGCACGGGTTTGCATTAAATATTAATACAAATCTTGACTATTTTAATTACATCAATCCCTGCGGAATAACGGACAAACAAGTGACATCCATTAGTCAAGAAGACATTCAATGTACCCTGAATGAATTTTCTGATAAATTCATAGAAATATTCCTAAAATCTTGGGAATCAATTAAGGAGTAAATAACAATTCAAAAATTTATTCAAGTTAAACACCAATTTATTGGTGAGGGCAAAAATTGATTAGCTCTTGAAAAAGGCTTGCTCCCATAAAAACCAGCTTTTCCCCCAGCATAAATCTCAGCTGCTGGATGGGCAGATTCAATAATAAGATGCTTACTTTCATCAATTAAATCCTTCTTTTTTCGAGCATAGTTTCCCCAAAGTAGAAAAACAACTTTTTCTTGATGTTCTGAAATGGTTTGAATAACCTTATTTGTAAAGATTTCCCAACCAATACCTTGATGACTTGACGGTTTCTTTTCCTCCACTGTCAAGATAGAATTTAATAAAAAAACTCCTTGCTCTGCCCAACTGGTCAGTTCGCCATGATTGGGTATTTCACACCCAATATCTTCATTTAATTCCCTAAAAATATTTTTCAAGGAAGGCGGTATTTTAGCTCCTTTTTTTACGGAAAAACATAAACCATGAGCTTGACCTAATCCATGATAGGGGTCTTGGCCAATAATGACCACTTTTATTTGTTTAAGTGAAGTAACCTTGAAAGCATGGAAAACATCTTTTTCTGGAGGATATATTGTTAATCCTAACTTATTTTGTTGCTTTAAGAATTGTTGAATTTTTAAAAAATTAGGGCTTAAAATATCTTCCAACAATATCATCTTCCATGAAGATGGAAATAAATCTTTCATTGGGAACCTCTTAATTTGAGTTCAGTATGATAGGGACTATTTGGGATTACATATTTTTTGTACATCCAAACGGCAGAACCTATGAAAAACGTCACAAATAGAAAAAGAATCAATAATTTTACGACCTTATTTTTCATGAAATTTTACCAATAAAATCATTCACCTAGCTTTACAAAAGCATATTCTTTCCCAAATCTTAGCATTTGTTCTACATACCCTTCCTTACTCACACGGAGATCTATGAAGTTACCTTCATCATCAAATTGCGGTTCTAATTTCGGCTGAACAAATCCACTATATGGAGCTAGATTTAAACTTTCATATCTCGATTTAACCTCTTTATGAATAGCAGGATCTACTTTAACTCCATACCCTTCTACTAAAGCCTCAGCAGCCTCATAATCACCCTCAGACTTTATACGTTGAATTTCTCTTAAAAGATCACCAAATATTTTACGAAGTTTAGCATAGTCATTAACTACAAAATAGGTTTTGTTATCTATAATTTTCTTTTCTATTACTTGATCATCAAGTCCTTTTTCATATGCCCAAGATGCATTTAACTGACGGTTTCTCATGTGGTCTTCTTCTATATTCTCACCCTCTTCTAATCTTCTCAATTGCAGCATCATACCGTTAGCGATATAACTGTCATACTCAGCCATTCCAACATCTATGCTAGGCATCAATCCCAAGTCTACTAATTTTTGATCGTAGATATAATATAAAGCCACTAAATCTGCTCGAGCTTCCTCTAATGTATTGCTGTAATTTTTTAGTGTTTCTTTTGGTGTGCCAATGCCATCATTAATTTTACCCGAAGCATGACCAATAACCTCGTGCATGGCAGTATGCATCTTGCTACTTAATTTGCCGTGATCTTTAATTCTAGCC
>JAQWZS010000020.1 GCA_029253325.1 Bacteroidia bacterium | reverse complement strand
TACAACCTCGTACCCTTGCTGCATTCCTGCCCTGGGGGAGTTCGGAGGGAGCTGGTCGTGTCAGCCAGTGCAAAAATACACCGACGTAACATCTAGGCAATCAATTTGCTCATTTTATTCCAAGTAAATCTAACTTAGTTGAGTAATGAATTATAAAAAATGGAGTACAACGAATAAGAACTTCCCTCAAATTTTAGTACGTTTGAGCCTAGGAATTATGAGCAAGACTGATTTGACATTTAATAAATATCAAGACGAGAACAAACTCCTTCTCAAAACATACCAAGACCTGGCTAAAAAGATACATCAAGGCGGTGGTGTAAAATCTGCCGCAAAACAACATAAAAAGGGTAAACTCCTTGCTCGCGAGCGAATAGAGTACCTCAAAGATGATGATGCCGACTTTTTGGAAATGGGCACTTTTGTTGGGTACGAAATGTATGCTGAACATGGAGGATGTCCTGCAGGAGGTGTAGTAGGAGGAATTACTCGGGTATCTGGACGACTATGTTTGGTTGTAGCTAATGATGCCACTGTGAAAGCAGGAGCATGGTTTCCTATTACTGCCAAAAAGAACTTACGTTTTCAAGAAATTGCTCTTGAAAATCATATTCCAATCATATACCTAGTAGATAGTGC
This sequence comes from Bacteroidia bacterium, assembly GCA_029253325.1. Lineage (GTDB taxonomy): Bacteria > Bacteroidota > Bacteroidia > NS11-12g > UBA9320 > UBA9320. The sequence goes on along the minus strand of JAQWZS010000020.1, from coordinate 14,949 downwards.
GGGAGTATATCTTCCACTCCAAGACGAAATATTTCCAGACAAAGAACATTTTGGAAGAATATTTAGGAACAATGCCATTCTGAGTAGCAAAGGCATACCACAAATTGCTGCAGTTATGGGAAGTTGTGTCGCTGGTGGAGCCTATCTACCCATCATGAGCGATGAGGCCTTAATCGTAGACAAGACAGGGAGTATATTTTTAGCCGGTAGCTATTTAGTAAAAGCTGCCATTGGCGAAACCATAGATAATGAAACATTAGGAGGATCAGTATCTCAGACGGATTTATCTGGAGTTATTGACGATCGCTTCCCCGACGATCAATCGTGTTTGGATCGTATTCGATTTTTAGTAGACAAGATAGGAAACCAGAACAAGGCGGGATTCAATCGAAAAGAACCTGTGCTTCCAAAACATAAATCCACTGATATTTTTGGAATTTTACCCAGCGAACGGTCTAAACCATATAAAAGTATTGATTTAATCAAACGTTTGGTAGATAATTCAGAGTTCGAACAATACAAAGCCACTTATGGTAAAACCATTCTCTGTGGATACGCCAGAATTGACGGCTGGGCTGTGGGTATTGTGGCCAACAATCGCGAGATTATCAAAAATAAAAAAGGAGAAATGCAATTTGGCGGAGTCATCTACTCAGATAGTGCAGATAAAGCGGCCCGATTCATAATGAATTGCAACCAAAAAAAGATTCCTTTAGTTTTCCTACAAGATGTCACTGGTTTTATGGTAGGCAGTAGAAGTGAACATGGAGGCATCATTAAAGATGGTGCCAAAATGGTGAATGCCATGAGCAATAGTACCGTCCCTAAATTTACCATTGTGATGGGAAACAGTTATGGTGCTGGCAACTATGCTATGTGTGGCAAAGCCTATGATCCGCGTCTTATTGTTGGCTGGCCTTCTGCAAAAATTGCCGTTATGGGTGGAGAACAAGCAGCTAAGGTACTATTGCAGATAGAAAAAGCTTCACTTTCTAAGCAAGGAGAAGAAATCAGCTCTAAAAAAGAGAATGAGCTACTCCAAAACATCATCGATAGATACAATACACAAACCACACCTGAGTATGCAGCATCTCGTCTTTGGGTAGATGAAATCATCAATCCGTTGGACACTAGAAAATGGATAAGCACAGGAATAGAAATGGCAAACCATGCACCCATTGAAAAATACAATGTAGGTGTAATTCAAACATAATATGAAACGAATCAATATATATATCATTACCCTATGTATAGCATTGGGGGCAACTGCTCAAAACCCTAATGACACCTTGTGGCATCTTCTACCCTATTCAAAAAAGGGAAATGCGGGAATAGGCTATCAAGAAGCGGTAGAAATGATGAAAGGGAAAAAACCCCAACCCATTATTGTAGCTATAGCTGATGATGGCATGGATATTCATCATCCAGATTTGAAAAGCAACCTTTGGAAAAATCCCCTTGAAATTGAGGGCAATGGTATTGACGACGATCAAAACGGCTACATTGATGATATCTATGGTTGGAATTTTATTGGCGAAACAACCTATGACAATATGGAATTGACACGTCAATATGCTAGACTAAATAAAATATACGAACTTAAACCCGAAGCCCAAGCAAGTAATCCCAAGGAGTACACTACCTATTTGAAGATGAAAGATAAATTCTTAAAGCAAAAAAGAGAGGCTAAACTCTATTTTGAATTCTTTCAAATTATTAATGAGGGAGTTGAATCTATTGAAAAAAAATATGGTGGGAATATTGATAAAACCACCATCGAAAATCACAAAAGCAAAGGCAAATCTGAAGAAATGGCTAAAAGAATGATTATTAGATATAGTAAAATGACTAAGTCTTTTGATTTGACAACAATGAAAAAAGATTTAGATGAAGGTTTCAAACAGTACGACTATATGCATAACTATGCCTACAACACAAATTTTGATCCAAGAACAGAGCATGTGGATGATGAATATTATAACCTGACAGAGCGAGTATACGGAAATAACCAAGTTTATTATGGTAAAGATTTTTCCTCACATGGAACACATGTAGCTGGTATAGTAGCTGCTGATGGCACCAATAATTTTGGAGCTAAAGGAATTTGCTCAAGCTGCAAGATTATGAGTATTCGCAATGTGCCTAATGGAGACGAGAGAGATAAAGACGTTGCCAATGGCATTCGGTATGCTGTTAACAATGGTGCTAAAATTGTCAATATGAGTTTTGGCAAAGGGTATAGTGACTTTTCTTTAGCAGTTAAAGAAGCAATAGGATATGCTGCAAGCAAAGATGTATTACTGGTTCATGCCGCAGGTAACGACGGAAAGAATAATGATAAATCAGATAATTTCCCCTACGATTTTCAGGATGCATACCCCAATTGGATTGAGGTTGGAGCAAGTAGTTGGAGGTCGGGGTCTAAGGCCTTGGCTACGTTTTCAAACTACGGAAAAACTGAAGTAGATTTATTTTCTCCTGGCGTTGATATTTATAGCACGACACCCGAAAATCATTATGAAGCATATGATGGAACGAGTATGGCAAGCCCTGTAGTATCTGGTGTAGCCGCTTTTGTATGGAGCTATTATCCTGACCTTTCGGCTGCCCAACTGAAAGAAATCATTCTAAAAAGTACTGTACCTATCAAAGGTAGAGTTCGAATACCTGGAAGTAAAAGAAAAACAAGAGCACATAAAATATCAAAAACTGGTGGTTTAGTAAATCTACCCAATGCTTTGCATTTAGCTGAAGAGACCCTCTCTAAATAATAATTTGATGCAAAAAACAATTCTATTTTTTCTATCCATTGCTCTAATATCTTGTGGTACCCCAAAAACACCTGTCGATGAGATCGTTGTTGCAAATAAAATCTACATATGTGATAGTCTATTTTCTATTGCCGAAGCAATGGCTTTATCTAACTCTAAAATAGTGGCGTGGGGTAGTAAAGATGACATTTTTAAACAGTATGGTACAGAAAAAATATCGGTACATGAAGGATATATTTATCCAGGTTTCATCGATGCTCACTCCCATTTCTACGGATACGGAATCACACTTAACAAAGTAGACTTAAGAAATACATTTAGTCTGGAGGATGTGATCAATAAAACTGTTGAATTTGCAAAATCGAATGGTGAGTATTGGATTACTGGCAGAGGCTGGGATCAAACAGATTGGACCCAAAAAGGAAGCATATCAAACAACCTATTAAATATTTATTTACCCAATAAACCTGTATTTATAAAACGTGTAGACGGACATGCAGCCATTGCCAACAATAAAGCACTTGAACTCGCTGGAATAACTATTACAACTAAAATTAACGGGGGTACTATCGAACAAAAAAATGGCAGACTCACTGGGCTGCTAACCGATAATGCAATGGAATTAGTTGACGGTGTAATTTCTAAACCAAATCGATCAAGCCAAATTTCTGCCCTTCTCAAGGCTCAAGAAAATTGCATTAAAGCCGGACTTACTACAGTTACTGATGCAGGACTTGACTTAAACACCATCCAACTAATTGATAGCCTTCAACAGACTGGTGATTTAAAAATCGGTTTGTATATCATGGCTAACCCCAGTATAGAAAATTTTGATTATTTCAAAAAAAATGGAGCAATCTCACGACCAAGGCTTCAGATATCTTCATTTAAGATTTATGCAGATGGTGCATTAGGGTCAAGAGGAGCAAAATTAAAAACTCCATATTGTGATAAAGAAAATTTCACTGGGGTATGGGTTACTAATCCCAAAACCATTGACTCCTTATGTGAGCAAATTCTGGCTATAAATTTTCAAGCAAACACCCATTGTATTGGGGATAGTGCCAACAAAAAAATGCTAGAAATATATAGCAAGCACTTAAAGGGAAAAAATGATTTACGTTGGAGAATTGAGCATGCACAAGTAGTTTCTCCGGGAGATCGAAGTTTATTTACAAGCTATTCCATTATCCCAAGTGTTCAGCCCACCCATGCTACAAGTGATATGAATTGGGCTTCTGACCGACTCTGCTCTTATCGCATGCAAGGGGCATATGCTTATCGTAGTCTTTTGAGACTAAACCATTATTTGCCATTAGGAACAGACTTTCCTGTTGAAGATATCTCGCCTTTAAAAACATTTTATGCAGCAGTCTATCGCCAAAATGAAAAAAATAAACCTATTGGAGGATTTATGATTAATGAATCACTGTCTCCAAAAGAGGCATTGCTAGGGATGACTCGATGGGCTGCTAAAAGCAATCGAATGGAACAACACATAGGTTCTCTAGAAAAAGGGAAACTGGCCGATTACGTATTACTCGATCAAGATATTATTACCGACCGATACATGTTGGACACGAAGATTTTAAAAACGGTATTAGCTAATTAAGTTAATTATCTTGCACTACGAGGAACAAAGCTGCGGGTAACCGGTCCTGTATATATTTGACGAGGACGACCGATAGGTTGTTTGTCTTCCATCATTTCTTTCCATTGTGCTATCCATCCTGGTAGTCTTCCCAAAGCGAACAAAACTGTAAACATTTCTACTGGGAATCCCATAGCTCGGTATATAATTCCAGAGTAAAAATCTACGTTTGGAAATAATTTTCTTTCAATAAAATATGGATCAGATAATACCGCCTCTTCTAATTTTTTAGCAATTTCTAACGTAGGATCATTAACCCCAAGTTTAGCAAGAACCTCGTCTGCTGACTTCTTAATAATTTTAGCTCTTGGGTCAAAGTTTTTATAAACGCGATGACCAAATCCCATCAATCTAAATGGATCACTTTTATCTTTTGCTTTATCAATATATTTCTGAGCATCTCCACCATCTGCATGGATTGCCTCAAGCATTTCGATTACTTTTTGGTTAGCTCCACCATGAAGTGGTCCCCATAAAGCAGCAATACCAGCACTGATAGATGCATATAAATTTGCATGAGAAGATCCAACTAATCTTACGGTAGATGCTGAACAATTTTGTTCGTGGTCTGCATGTAATATCATCAGCTTATTCATCGCATTAACTAATACTGGGTCAATGTGATAATCTTCTGTCACATGCTTGAACGTCATGTTCAAGTAATTCTCGACATAGTTTAAGCTATTTTGAGGATACACCAAAGGATGCCCAATTCTATTTTTAGAAATCATAGCACAAATTGTTGGCATTTTCGCAAGCAGGCGAGTAATCGTTCGCATTCTTGCCTCATCTCCTGAATTTGGATCCAAACTCTCTGGATAAAAGGAAGATAAAGAAGATATCATCGCAATCAATTGTCCCATTGGGTGAGAACCCGTAGGCCATGCATCAAAAATATTTTGAATATCACCGTTGACAAGCGTATGTCTTCTTATTTCAGTATCCCACTTCTGGTATTCTTCTTCATTCGGGAGTTCACCATTTATTAGTAAATAAGCAACCTCCAAAAAGTCCGCTTTTTCAGCTAGCTCTTCAATCGAATAACCACGGTGTCTCAAAATCCCCGCCTCTCCATCTAGATAGGTAATATTACTAGAGGTACTCCCTGTATTTTTATAGCCAAAATCTAAGGTAACAGCACCTGTTTCAGCTCTTAGTTTACTAATGTCAATACCCACTTCATGTTCTGATCCAACAATTAGAGGTAGCTCTGTTTCTTTCCCTTGTATATTTATTTTTGCTGTTTCAGACATATGTAAAGTGAGTTATTTTCAATTAACGATGGTGCAAATTTACAATTTTAACCCCTATTTTAAAAGCCCTAAGGTTAATTATTTCCGTTATTAATAGATTAGTTTTGCCTTTTAATATAACTATAATTATGTCTGAAAAGCTAGTTGAAATCATTGATGGACTCAACAATAAAGCTGCTCTAAAGCAGCATATATACAGAAATACCCTTGCTGTTTTTGAACAATTTAAGAAATGTGCAACAGAGATTTCAGACAAGCTAACCCCCGAAGTTGTATCAAAAGATAAAAGCTTAGAGGTAGAACTTAAAGAAATAGGGAAATTTGAGTTTCACTTAAAGTTTAGTGGAGATACCATTGCATTCATCATGCACACCAATATATTTAACTTTCCTCCTGAGCATGAAATCAGCAAAACAGCCTATGTTAGTGAGGCTTCAGATCGTAGCTATTGCGGGATGATTCAGGCTTATAATTTTTTATCGGATTCATTGAAATATCAACGTCTAGGAGACATTGGATACTTGCTTGCTCGAATATTTATCAATTGTGAGGGCAATTTTTATGTAGATGGTCAACGTCAGTTAAACTTTCTCTTTAAAGACTTTAACAAACAAAAAATTGATAGTGAGTCTATTATTAAGGTAATTGAACAAACCATGCTTTATGCTCTTGATTTTGATCTTTACATCCCTCCCATTGATAGCATGAAAGAAATAACCGTTCAAGAGAAAGACTATTTCAATAATCCAAGAGGATTTGCTACGGGTAAACGTTTAGGATTTAAAAAAAATTAGGCTAATCTGGCGGATTTAATTCCATCCATTCCACACCCATAGCGGTGGCTTTAAATGAGCTATCCATCATTTTGTCGCTATCATAAACCCATGATAAACTCACATCTATATTAGTCGCAATAAGTAGCTTGAAGTGAATTAGGTTTTTTATGGCATCTGCAATAACACTTTGCTTCGATTCTAATTTGCATTCTTCAACTAATGTTTCAAATGATTCTATAAACAAGCAAGCTCGAAGTAGCTCAGATTCCAAATCTGGCAATTCTATCATTTGATGACTCTTTCTTTCCACGTATAGCTCAGTATTTGCGATAAAGGCGGCAATATAGCCATATAAAAAATATGAAATAACTGCCCCACTATTATTAACCAATAACCATTTTTAACATTCATAAAATCTTTGTACTGAGTATAAAAACTTTGCTCCGCTAATATTTTTATAATGAATAAAAAACATGCAGCTAAAATGCCCAACTTATGGAAAGAAAATAATGACATTAAAATAATAAAATTGAACATCCAAATAAACACTAAAAGCATCGTGTTAAATCTAGAATCGTAATCACTATTCTTACTTGACCAACGAAGACGTTGATTCCAAAAAACATTCAAACTGTTTGGGCCTTCTGTTTGAACAATCGCATTTTCATTCTTACAAAATCGTATAGCGTTTGATTTTTTGTGTGCACTCTGGAGCAGGAAAACATCATCACCGCTTGCTTGTTCATTATGAATATCTGCGTCAGTAATTAAACTACGTCGATAAGCCATATTTGCACCGTTGCATAACAAGGGCTTATCCCAACTTATGTGTGCTGCTCCAATGGCAATAAGCGACATAAAATCGAGTGCAACTAATTTCTGCCAAAAACTCTTTGAATCATTAAACATAACAGGACCACTTACAAAAATCACCTCTGACTTATCAAAGTATCTTAACATAGATTGCAACCATTTTTTAGGCAATGTACAATCTGCATCTGTCTGAAAAATAAAATCTCCTTTTGCCACATTCCAACCCAACTCAATTGCTGACTTTTTACCGTGTTTCTCATCGAGATGACATATCTTGTATGGTAAGTTACACCCATCCATTAAATCACAACCCGAATCAGTAGAATGATCATTAATGAAAACAACTTCAACATTAATTTGAGTTACGTCTAACTGATTTAACGAATCAATTAATCGAGGCAAAACGCTACTTTCATTCCTAAATGGGATTAGAATTGAAACAGAACTATTGGATTGTTCAAACGCTCCAACCTTTTGATAACTTGTGATATCCTTCCATAAAAATCCATACTTTCTCAGCAGAAGAAAATAAAAAGTTGCTAGCAAAAAAATGCATATGATGTATCCCAATATCATTCTTTTATAAAATTAGATACCCATAAAAAGAATGCCCCAATCACTCCGGGTAAAATTAAATTAATAGCCCACAAACATGTGACAGATTGAACCAAAGCTATATTTGATATATAATCTCCAAATAGCAATCCGCAAACTCCTACTCTAACCCCAATATCTGATATAGCGGGTATGGGTACAATGCTTTGAAGCAAAAAAGCTACAGGGACTAACCATACTAAATTGAACGGTAAAGAGAAATCAGAGAATAATTGTAATAAGATGAAGAGTTGGGCAGAAAAAACACAATATCGAAGAAAAGATAGAACAACTACTCGTCCATATACAGAAAAGTTATAATGCTTTACTAGCTTAAAAAATGAAGTGATTTTTGATGGCAAAATTTTACTTAAAAATTCAATGATTCTCTTGGATAGGAATAGAAAAAGTAAAAGTAAAAAACAAAGTATAACTGCTATGATATAAGAAGTTTGATCAGCCCAATTGTCATAAAAATCGAAAAAGATATAAACTACGAGGATGCTTAAAAGTCCTAAGCCATAGGTCATCAAGACTTGTGCTAAATTTCCAGCAACAGTGGCTATAGTAACTCGAATGGGATGAACACCTTTAAGAAGTAAACTTCGGCCTATGTACTCTCCAGATCTTGCAGGAGTAAAATTGCTTATTGCCGTACCTCCAAGTACCGTGAAAAATAATCGGATTCTAGATAAGCTTTTAGATTTTAATAGTATTTTGAATTTCATTGCTTCAAAATTCCAATTTAGAATAACCATCAAAAACACACTAATAAATCCCAATGGATAGTATTCGAATGCAGATTTAAATAAGGGAATAAAATGACTATCCCAGTCAAATTCACTAATCGATTGATAAAAAAATAGAAATGACAAAATACTAAAAATCCACTTTAACACAGTGTATATATTGGTGTATTGGTTAGCTTTCATCTTTTAATGATGTGTTAATAATCTTTAATTGAGTTAGGGTTAACTTTGCATCTAAGCGTGGCGAAAGATAATACTTACGATAAAATAATCTTGGGCATAGACCCTGGTACTAATATCGCTGGATATGGAGTCGTTGGCATTAAGAAAAATCAGCTAAACTATATCAGTATGGGAATCTTTGATTTACGGTCTGAGATAAATCATGCCATGAAACTCCAATCCATATTTGATCAATGCTCCAAACTTATTGACACCTACTTGCCAGACGAATTTGCTATTGAGGCACCATTCTATGGAAAAAACGCTCAAAGCATGTTAAAACTTGGACGAGCACAAGGGGTGAGCATGGCAGCAGCACTTAATCGAAATATCCCCATCTTTGAGTATGCTCCCAGGAGAATAAAACAAAGTGTTACAGGTAGAGGAACTGCAACCAAAGAACAAGTAGCAGCCATGGTTAAGTCATTATTAAACCTAGAAACACTCCATTCGAAATTTGATGCTACGGATGCTCTGGCAATTGCTATATGCCACTATTTCTCATATAAACCTGGACAAGAAAACACAAACAAACATTTTAGTAGTTGGAGCAGCTTCGTTTCAAAAAATCCAGACAAGATTAAATAATCATCAATCTAATTCTTGAAAAGCTCCCTGTATTGAAGCGGCTATTTCATGCATTCGATTAGCTTCAACTTCTATCTTAAGTTGAGAAAAATCAATATCTCCAACAGAATTAATTGGAACCAAGTGAATATGAGCATGAGGAACTTCTAATCCGATGACTGCAACTCCAATTCGATTGCAAGGCAAAACAGATTTCATAGCTTTAGCTACTTTTTTAGCAAATAGATGGAGTTCTGTATAATCATGATCATTCAATTCAAAAATATAATCCGTTGGGAGTTTAGGTATCACAAGTACATGACCCTGTTTGAGTGGAAAAGCATCTAAAAACGCGAGACAGTTTTCCGTTTCAGCTACTTTATAAGAAGGTATTTCACCAGCTACGATTTTTTCAAAAATAGTCATTACAAACTGACTTCCAAGATTTCAAATTGGATTACACCAGCAGGAACTTGGATGTCAACAATGTCCCCTACTTTTCGGCCCATCAACCCTTCACCGATTGGAGATTTCACCGAAATTTTATGCTCTTTTAAATTAGATTCACTTTCAGCTACAATGTAATAGGTAACCTCCTTATTAAATTTCTTATTCATCAATCTAACCTTGGTCTGAATATTTACCTTACTCAAATCCAAGTCCTTAGGATCAATAACTCGAGAGTTAGCCATTGTATTCTTTAACTTTGAAATTTTCATTTCTAAAAGCCCTTGAGCTTCTTTAGCTGCATCATATTCTGCATTTTCAGATAAATCACCTTTGTCACGTGCTTCGGCAATTTGATTGCTTATTTTCTTTCGCTCAACTTTTTCTAAGTGAGCAATTTGCTCTTTGAGTGAATCATATCCTTCTTGTGAAACGTAGTTTATTGACATGTTTTTATAAAAAGTAAGCCCCGCAACAACGTGCGGGGACATAAGGTTAAATTTTAGTAAATTGTAGGATTACTCTCCTATACTCAATCGTACTCCAAAAGAATGCGACCCCCCAAATGGGTTTGAATGTCTATATGAATAATCTAATCCAAAAGTATTGTTAGACCCTTTTTTAATCGGAACTTCAAAAGTAAAACCTCCCATAACTCCAGTGAATGCATTTACTCTGGTTTCGTAGCTTGTTATGCCATCTTCGTAGGCATATCCAGCTCTAATCTGAAACATACTCTTATAAGCATACTCAGCACCTAGTGTAAATTGGTTATTTGCAAATGCATTATTAGTAAATGTAAATGCAGGAGTAAATCGATGAAAATAAGTCTCATCATTATTATCTAATCTCAAATCATAAGAGGCACTAATATTCATCAAAGTAGGTAAATTAAACTTAGCTGCTCTCTGATTCACCGTATATTCTACCCCCTTGGTAGGATTCTGTAATTTCGTAGACAGTCCGTCACCAGCATAGCGAGCATCAGGCCCAATATTTTTCAGTGAAACTCCAAACTTTACATCATTTTTCTTGATTTTGTCAGCTTTTCGAAGCGTTGTAATATATTGAATACCCGCATCTAGTGCAATCCCTTGTGCTTTTGCATTGGTAATTGATTCTGAAAAAACTTTAGCTCCAATTCCCCCAGATATTTCTTGAGTAAAACGCTTAGAATAAGCAGCTGTAATGTTGGTAAATCTTGGCTTATAAGTTCCAATTCCTCCATCTGGTTGCTCGTATGTTGTGATGGGTATTTCACCCATATCATAACTCATAATACTAATACCAAGACCACCAGATCCGCCAATGTTTTGAGCAAATCCGAATGTGTTGATACTTATATCGCTGCCCATTAGCCAAGATGTTCTAGAAAAAATGATCTCAGTGTTATCTGTATGAGCTAGCCCACCAATATTATTGTAAATCGATTCCAACCCCCTGACACTACTTACTGAGGCCCAACCCCAGCCAGAGCTTCTACCCCAACCATTGATATTTAATTGAGTGGCTCCTGCTTGTCCAATTCTATCTGGGTTTCCTGCTAAAACAGCTGTCGAAGCAGATAAAATGATTGCTAATATGATTGTTTTTTTCATTAATTTGTTTTCTAATTTATTGGTCCTAGAAAGAATCTAAATCTAACTCTCTCATTACTCCCATCCACTTCAAAATTTTCTCTCCTAAATCTCCAGCATCAATATGAATAATATACAATCCACTAGCAATAGGAACATTCGCATTATTCTTTAGGTTCCAATCAGCTTCAGTAGTTATATCATCCTTTTTTATTCGTCTAACCAAAGCACCATCCAATGTGTAAATCGATATCTCACATTTCACTGGCAAGTTGGTAAGCTTTACTCTATTATCAATTGCACTTCCTTCATATCCAGAGAATGCATAATATGGATTAGGAACAATATTAGCCATGTCTAAAGCTGCACGACCATTTTCCTTATTAATATCATTGTAGATATCTTCAGTACTAAACTTGTATTTAGGACGACCTTCATTTATATCTGAGGTTTCAGGTGTTACACCATAAGGCATACCCACACGGAGTCTTACTTTCACTTCATTAGGTGGAGTTGGAATTCCATCCTCATTTTCAACCAATGACTTCCCAGGTGCCATTAAAGCTGGGATTACCCAATCACAGTTTTGGAAAATTTTGGTAAGAGTAGACGTCCTATTAGCAACTGTCATTGATGACAACATATTGTAATACTCTTCTCCTTTATCATAAATAGGAAGCTTAGGATGAATGGCAGTGGCAATCCCTTTGTGAGACCCCATTACATAAATGAAATGTCTCCCTCCAAAAGAAGCATAAGTTCCATTAACTAATCGATTCCTATCTGTTGGATTCCACTTCATATCTCTTCCATTTTCACTTCTTTGGTAAGAATCCTCTCCTACAATAATATTCAATCGTTCACCTGTATTCACATTAATAGCATACCCTGGAAAAATTGTTTTTCCTGGTTTTAGGTTAGAACCTTTATAAGAAAGTGTGCCTGTTCGCATTGAGAACTTCTCAGTTTGATCTTGGTTAAGCCCTTGATCCTCTCCTAATTCTAACATCACACACTCACTCCATTTAGATTCATCTGGTGTAAGAACAATGTCCACACTACTCAATTTATCAAGACCTATACCTTGCATTGCTTGATAGCCAAAAGTCATAGCTTGTACTGCAGTCGCTGGTCGACCTGGAGTTGCTGCTGCTAGTGTATTTGAAACCAATCTGTTGGGGGCAATACGCCCTTCCCAGATAGACTCATATTTTGCGTCTGGATCTAATGCATTCCCGCTAGAAGCATAATCATGGAATGATGGGTCATTAAAACCATCTAATCTACCATTAACTCCTGAACGTATCCAATCAAACATTCCTAATTGGTTGGCATTCCCAGCATCATTATCTCGAACAGCTGAAAGCCATTCGTTGCTTGGATCAGAAAAAGTAACTGACCAATCTACAAAACCATTCTCTAAGTTTCGAACTGGATCTACACCTGGTGCAGCTATTTGACTAATTGTTACTGCCATACCCCAATCCAAAATACTTTCACCAGTGGTTGAAGCTAAAATAATTTGCTCATTCTCATAAGCTAAACTAGTGTCTGAAGTAACTGACTCACCAGTTGTAAGGTTAGTCAATATCCAAGCCGTGCTATCTGCCCAAAGGCTATCTTCATTATTTCCTACATTTTGAGTAACTCCTTTTGGAACAAGTGATAATTCAAATTCTCCTAGTGGTATTTTAAGAGGATCGATGACTTTTATATCTACTGGCCCCATTCCGTTCTCATAGATTGGATTGGCTACACTATTATTTCTAAGAATATCCTCTACAACCTCTGATTTTAATTCCAACTCATTCATACCATTTCCTTTACCAGAAAGACGTTGTAATTCCGGACCATCACCATAAAAAGAAGGCACACTTGAACCTCCGAATTTTGGTTCTAGCTTATGCGGAGATGCACTGAACTTTTTAATTTTTCGGCCTGGTAAGTATGGTCGAGTATTACTCTCACCAGCAGCATATGATAGAACAATGTAGTAATAAGTTTGAAAATTCACCAACGTCTTGTTGGATCCCGTAGCAAACTCATCTTCAGTTATACGTACAGTATGAGACAGCCCTTTATTATCCCCCCTTACTTTAAGAACTGGAATAGGAGATCCTACATCAAACTGAAACTCTTGATTAATCAGAACATCAAACTCATCCTCTAAATCGCACTGAAAAATTTCTCTTGCCTTACTCAGATCATCCAACTCAGAAAGACTAACTCCTCCATCCTTTAATTGGAATACACGATATCCTTGGAAACCAAAATATTCTTCTCGATTGGCACCATCCAAAAGGGTATCTCTATATTTTTCTACACGCTCAGTATTTGTCAAACCTAGTGACAACACAATCTGCTGATCTTGTTCATGAACTTCAACTTCAGGTGCATCTGGACCATCAACTAAATCAAAACATGAATTAAATAACTCTTGTGCTCGACTACTCGCTAATTTTAACAACTCTAGTGAACCCGTAGCTCCACCAAAAGGTGCTCTTGCCCATACTACACCAACGGTTAGTTTTTGAACAGCACCTGGCTCTAACACAAAGGGACCTGAAGATTGAATAAATCTTCGATCTGCAGGTTGATTACCTGCTGAATTCTCATTCCAATTCTGACCAGGGTGTGTAGTATCCGTATCAAATGGGAACATCCAATCTGCTTTAGTTCCATCTGTCCCAGTAATTCCATTACCCCCGTACTGAATATCTGTTCCTGTACGCCATTTACCCCTCAAATAATTATAAAAGTCTGTCGCAATAAATGGATTACCATTAATGTTATCTTGGGTATTGTTATAGTAAACAAACTTGCTCATTCCTAACTCTACTTCTTCTTCAACTCCACCTGAACCAATTTGTTTGATTTTTGGACCTTCGAAAAAATCCACCCCAACAGATGGAGGGTTTAATCCGTATCCGAGTACTCCCTCATCGTTATCATCACCATTGTAACAAAACCCTAAAGAAAGTCCAACATCACATCCAACGTAATCATCTGCATAGTTTCCTAAATCCGCATCTACCCATTGACCAAAGTATGTATTATTTAGCTCTGTAGCTCCCCTATTGGTAATCAATGTAGTATAAAAAGTCATGTCATTGATTTCGTCATTGGTAGCAAAGGCGAATGCTGTAGTTTGCATTTCTACTCCAATTGGGTCACCTTGAGTTTCAGTATGAATATTTCCTTTATCGTTATATATCCACCAAAGCATTTGATCGGGTTGATCCTCTGCTTCATTATCTATTTTTTGGCCTCTACATTGGTTCTGTAGTACTGGATAATCCAAGCCATTTTGTGGATTGTAAGTCCCGTCACCATCACCATCATAATAAGGAGCGAACTCACCAGGCCATTCTTCTATCTGTTCGTTAACAACTCCTGTGAAGTTATTAGCATGATCAATAATATTTTTACCATCCACTTTATATATTCTATCCCACTCGTCACATTGTGCCTTAGAAGTATTACCCGTAGCTTGATCAAGTGGAAAAAAAAAAAAATCAGATCCACGTTG
>JAQWZS010000018.1 GCA_029253325.1 Bacteroidia bacterium | reverse complement strand
AACATTAAGTGGTGACATGAAGATTGATAATTGAATACGTTTATCCTTAAAGTATTCGGACTCTTCAACTTCCTCAATAACAACTACTTTTCCATCACAAGGACTAACAACACCGTTTTCAGTCTTGTCAGAAAAACGTGGTGGATTTCTAAAAAATCGGATAACTAGAATATAAAGTACTAATATTGGAATTAGTATGATAGCCTGCAACCAACTTTGGACAGCTATAGAAGATAAGCCGTAAACAATCCCAACTAAAATAAGGGTGGATATAAAGATAATTTTATATCCTTCTCTGTGTAAATTCATTATTAATCTTAAAAAATTCCTCTTAACGAAGAAGTATCTGCTACTTTCTTAATCGAAACGATATAGGCTGCGGTTCTCATGCTACACTTATGCTTCCTAGCAACTTTGTAAACATTATCAAATGCTTGTTTCATCACACGATCAGCACGTCTATTCACTCGTTCCTCTGTCCAAAAATAACCCAATCTATTTTGAACCCACTCAAAATACGAAACAGAAACACCTCCAGCATTGGCTAATATATCTGGTACAACCATGATACCATTTTGTTCAAGAATATCATCAGCGGTAGATGCTGTTGGACCATTTGCTCCTTCCACAATAAGCTTTGCTTTAATTCTTGAAGCATTTTCTTCTGTAATTTGATTTTCTAATGCTGCTGGAACTAGGATATCTACATCAAGTTCAAGAAGTTCGTCATTTGAAATCATCTTACCTGCTTTATATCCTTCTAAACTTTTATGCTTAGTTACATATTTAATAGCTTCCTCAATATCTAACCCATCTGGATTGTAATAAGCCCCTGAAATATCTGAAATAGCAACGATAGTTACTCCTTGTCTTTCAATGAGTTTCGCAGAAATAGAACCCACGTTTCCAAAACCTTGAACGGCACATGTTGATTCTGAAGGATTCATCTTGAGCTTAGCCATTGCACTTCGTGCCGAAACCATTACTCCTCGACCTGTAGCCTCAACTCTACCCAAAGAACCACCAAGAACTAACGGTTTGCCAGTAACTACTGCAGGTGATGCTTGTCCAGAAAGTTTTGAATATTCATCCATCATCCATGCCATTGTTTGCGGGTTTGTTCCCATATCTGGAGCTGGAATATCGCGTTCTGGTCCAATGACATCTCTCATTGCTCCAACAAAAGCTCTTGTTAAACGCTCTAACTCACCTTGTGACATTTCGCGTGGATCACATTGAATTCCACCCTTTCCACCACCATATGGGATACCGACTACTGCACACTTCCATGTCATCCATGCTGCAAGTGCTTTTACTTCATCTAAATTAACCCCCATAGAATAGCGTACTCCGCCTTTACTTGGACCTAATTTTGAAGAATGAATAACACGATAGCCTTGAAAAACCTGCACTTTACCATTATCCATGGTGACAGGTAAACTGACTATAACAGCTTTTTCTGGAGATTTCAATGCATTGTAAGTGGATTCGTCAAGACCTAAAATTTTAGCTGCCTCGTCAAATCTTTCCATCATAGACTCCAGCGGATTAGAGTGGTCCGTTATAGGAGCTGGTTCTTTGAACTTTAATTTCATTTTTTTAAAGTTTGATATATAATATTTGACAAAAGTATTTATTCTATCGTAGAGTGTTTGTCATAGGCTATTTATTTTCTATCTAAACAAGGATAATATGACCAAGTATGGTAGCAAAGATAAATAGATAGAGTCCATTCTATCCAAAATCCCTCCATGTCCAGGTATCAAATTACCACTGTCTTTTACGCCTACCTTTCTTTTCATGTAAGACTCGACATAATCACCAAAAGTTGCAAAAACAATAATGACAAATGATATAAAGGCATAATTTCCAGGAATATTGAAGACATAATTCTGTATTACCATAATAATGACAATCGTTAAAATTGTCCCACCAATCGTTCCTTCTATTGTTTTCTTTGGAGATACTTTAGGGAAAATTGGTCGCTTACCAAGTCTTTTACCCACTACATAAGCCATTGAATCATACACCCAAATTGTCGTAAAGTAAAGCAATAAATACTCCACTTTATACGATTGTGTTTGGGTAAACCATATCGCTAATGCCAATAATGGAAGATACAAATACACACTGATTGCAGCGTAGTTTATCTTCTTATATTTTTTCAAGCTATTGTAGCCTATGAATAAACTTAAAAACTGAATAAACCAGAGTACAATAAATGAATTTAAGTTTAATGAATTGGCACCGAATATTGTAAGATAAATAATAGATATACCTAAGAATAAAGGTACAATCCATAAATGTTGAATAGACTTATTTTTTGACAATAACGCTAGTTCTCTCAATGAAAAAAAGGTAAAAACTCCCATCAATAGCTCAAAATACGGCGTTCCAGCATATAGGCATACTATAATTATCCCAACATAGAAAAACCCAAATATTATACGAAGTGATAAATTAGACATAGAAGCAGGTAGTTTTAGTTGAGGATTTTCTTTGAATAAGCACAAACAATAAAAGAGCTATAAAAATTAAGATAATACTAAAGGGTAAACCTAATGTTTGACTTTGTTCTAGCGATTTACTGTAATCACCATCTGAAAAATAAAATAACTGAATAACGGCTAAGGAATTGTTTATAAAGTGAGCCAGAATTGATGTAAATAAACTACCAGTCCAGTATACTGCATAACCAAATACTGTAGCAAGAAAAAACATGGGCACAAACTTCATAAACTGTAAATGCATCGCACTAAAAATAAAAGCGGTCGCCAAAATAGCAACGTGCATATTATTAAATATTCCATTAAAAATATTCATTAAAAAACCTCTGAAAAATACTTCTTCAGCTATTGCTGGAAGAAGAGCCATAAAGAAAATGCTAGCAACAAAAGACAACATAGACCTATCACCTATTAGTGACTCATAAACCTGGTTGCTCTCTGCCTCTTTATGCTTCAGCCAAGCATGTAAATCTGGCCATTGACTAAAGTCAATTAAATTATTAATATCTAACATGAAACCCATCAGGGGTATGCATATAAATACAAAAAGTAAAGAATAAAAAAACCATTTTAGATCTAAAGGTTTATTTAGTAGCAAATAATCTTTGGTTCTAGCCTTAACAAATCTAGTCGTTAAAATAGCTGCCAAAATCAATGGAAGAGTAGAACTAATGAACACAAATACATTTAAAATTAATGAGTGATTTTTTAAATCCTCAACTAGGATAGCCGCCTGACTGAACCCTCTGAAATCCCCGTAAACGATTGAAGAGCAAACTAATATCGATAAAGAACTACAGACAATTAAAGCCCCAAGAAAAAAAAGCACTCCTAAGAACAAATGCAAAAATGCATGCATGCGATCAGGTCTTAGCGAATGGCTTTCTGTATCTTTGCGTTTTTTAATATCGTCCATGAATAGTTTAGGCAAATATGGTAAAAATAGGTAACATAGAACTAGGAGATTTTCCTCTACTACTAGCACCCATGGAAGATGTTAGCGATCCTCCCTTTCGAGCAGTTTGTAAAGAGCACGGTGCAGATGTTATGTATACTGAGTTTATTTCGAGTGAAGGTCTTATAAGAGATGCCGCAAAAAGTACTCAAAAGCTCGATATTTTTGAATATGAAAGACCCATAGGAATACAAATATTTGGAAGCAACATTGACTCTATGAAAGAAGCAACAGAAATTGCTTCTTCAGCGAATCCAGATATCATTGATATTAATTACGGTTGCCCAGTCAAAAAAGTTGCTTGTAAAGGTGCCGGTGCTGGAATACTTCAGGATATTCCAAAAATGGTAGAAATGACTGCTGAAATTGTTAAAAGCACGAACCTGCCAGTTACTGTTAAAACAAGATTGGGGTGGGATGAAAAGACGAAATACATTGAAGAAGTTGCTGAAAGACTACAGGATGTTGGCATAAAAGCTCTTAGTATTCATGGAAGAACTCGTAAACAAATGTATAAAGGTGAGGCAGATTGGACCTTGATAGGAAATATTAAAAACAACCCTCGAATAACTATTCCGATTTTTGGAAATGGCGACATTGACAGTCCTGAAAAGGCAAAATTATATAAAGAAACTTATGGTGTTGATGGGGTGATGATTGGTAGAGCAACCATTGGAAATCCATGGATTTTTAATGAGATAAAGCAATATATTTCATCAGGATATAAGCCAGAACCACCTACTATTTCGCAACGTGTAGATGTATGTAAACGACACTTCGAATTTGGGATTAAATGGAAAGGTGATGTGCTTGGAATTGTTGAAATGAGAAGACATTACAGTAATTACTTTAGAGGAATTTCTCATTTTAAAGAATATCGAACCCGCTTAGTATCTACAATGGACCAGAATGAAATAATTGCAATACTTGATGAGGTTGCTGATAAATTCTCAACATATGAATTTACCCATTAAAAGTTGCAGACAGGTGATCTCTCCAGCTTTCAAGCATATCTTTTTTTAACACACGAGGGAACTTGACTTGAGCTCCAAGTTTTCCGTTCGATTTGAGCCATTCATAAAATTTATGTGACGGTACAAAGTTGACTATTATATTTTTAAGAGCTGCTGAACGCTCAACACGATAATCGTCGTTTAATACTTTTAAGGTTAAATCCAACTTATCTCTAATCTCATTGGTCTTAGAATACAATTTTTCATCATCACAAGATATGAACCACTTATGAGCAAAAAAACCCTGATAAGGAACCCCACAAACTGTGAATTCCTCAAATGCCACATCATATTCTTCCGAGAGAAGCTCTATAGCTTTATTCATATTATCTAAAGACAAGTGTTCGCCACACAATGATAAAAAATGCTTCGTTCTACCCGTTATTTTAATTTCACACCGCTCCAAATTGGTAAATTTAATTGTATCACCAATCAAATATCTCCATGCACCACTGCAAGTAGACATAATAAGTGCATATTCCTCTTTATCATTCACTTGAGACAATGTCAACGCTTCAGCATTTGGAAGTAACTCCCCTCCTTCTGAAAAATTTCTAAAATTAAAGGGTACAAATTCGTAATAGATTCCATTTCGTAGAAGCAACCTCATGCCCTCATAATTATCCAAACGAGTTTGATAAGCAATAAACCCCTCAGATGCTAAGTAGGTTTCAAAGTACTTAATCGGCCTTCCCATAAGACCATCCAACGATTTTTTGTAAGGATTAAGTGCAACTCCTCCATGAATATAGGCTTCAAAGTTTGGCCATATTTCATGAATGTTTTCGACATCATACTCATTAATCACACTCTCCATTAATAGCTTAACCCATGCTGGGACTCCCGCCACAAGTCCAACATCCCAATTGGTCGCCTCATTAGTCATTCTAGTAATTTTTTCTGTCCAATCCTTCTCTCTTCGAATCTGAATACCTGGCTTGGATAATCGTTGGAAAATAATAGGTACAGAACCCGTAGTGATACCACTTAAATCTCCTGAATAATAAACTCCATTATATTCCAGTTCTGTACTTCCTCCAATCATTAACCATTTTTTAGCAATATGATCTTTGGGCACATCCGTCTGAACAATACTCAATACCTGACGAATACTTGCTCTACGAATATTCTTTAACATCTGAGAACTTACTGGGATGTATTTACTGCTCCCATCTGATGTTCCAGAACTAACCGCATAATTTTTTATCGTGCCTGGCCATGTTACATTGTCTTCACCCAATCTTCCTCGCGACCACCAAGGTAGCATATTGAGATAATCTCCCATTTTTGTTGACTCTTGATAATCTGACAACAAATTATCCGAGCCTACTATTTCCTTATACTTATGAGACTTTCCAAAAACAGTTGATTCGGCCTTCTTTATGAGTTTTGATAACGTCTTTTTTTGAATGGCTTCACCTTGTTCTATATCAACTTTCAAAAAAACTCGACGTTTTTTGGTTTCTCTAAGTAATCTTTGTAACAAAGTTGACATAAAACAAAATTAGTCGAACACTAAGAATGAAAGAAATAAAAGAAGAAACGATCAAAGAAAAGTGGTTTAAAATAAAGACTCTATTTGAACAACGTTTCAGTAAAAGTCCAGATTTGAGTGCCATTTTATATGTCATTGGAATTCGAGAACTTGGTAAACACCAAACAGAGTTCAAAAAAGAAGAAAAAGTCAGACTTATGCATATAGCAACATGTAGAGTCCTCAGTTCATCGGGCCACTATGTTTTAAAAGGTCTTGACGATAAAGAATGGCCTGTGTGGGAACTATTAGAAAAATTACCGAACCAAGACATGCTCCAACAAGAACTTTACCTTAGACACCACATTATACATTATTTTGAGGAAGAAGAATTGATTTAAATAAAGGGTAATTCATTCACTTAAATTCCATTTTCCCACCTTTTCCACAACACTTGTAGGCTCATAATTATCCGATAACTTTGCCCAATTTTAAATATCAATGCCAAAAGATAGTAGTATAAAGCATGTCCTCATCATTGGAAGTGGGCCAATCATCATCGGACAAGCGTGTGAATTTGATTACTCAGGTAGTCAAGCAGCCCAGAGCTTAAAAGAAGAAGGAATAGAGGTTTCGCTAATTAACTCTAATCCTGCCACCATTATGACCGACCCTTCAATGGCAGAACACGTTTATCTACTGCCCCTCAATGTAGAGAGTCTCGAAAAAATATTAAAAGAGCAAAATATCTCCCATGTTTTACCTACTATGGGTGGACAAACGGCTCTTAACCTTGCTATAGAGGCCGAAGAAGTTGGTCTTTGGGAAAAATACAATTGCAAAATTATTGGTGTCGATACAGCAGCTATCGAAAAAACTGAAAACCGCGATCTTTTCC
>JAQWZS010000021.1 GCA_029253325.1 Bacteroidia bacterium | reverse complement strand
GTGTAATTGTTTCATTGGGTTACCTAAATTCGCATAGATTAAATGAAATTTTTATTTCCTCAATTTCTATGGGCTTTGTTGCTTTTGATTATCCCTATAATTATTCATCTTTTTAATTTCAGGAGATACAAGAAAGTTGTCTTTAGCAATGTGAGTATGCTGAAAGAAATTGAGACGCAAAGTCGCAAAACAAAACAGCTTAAGAAATGGCTAGTCTTGTTGACTAGAATAATTGCATTGTCATCGTTAATAGTAGCTTTTGCCATACCATATATTCCGAGTCAGAGTGGTTTGTTTGACCACAAATTGATTAGTATTTATATAGATAATTCCCAAAGTATGCTTGCAGAAGGGGAGATTGGTCAATTGTTTGAATATGCTAAAAATAAGGCTCGTGAAATCATAAGAAATCTACCAAAAAATGCAGAAATTCAAGTCATAGCCAATGATTTAAGCTTTTCAAGTAATAAAACTAATTCGTCATCCAATGCTTTAAGGTTGATTGATAATATGGATATCGATCATAGGCCCAATGATTTATCTGGAGTCTTAAAAAAAATAGAATCTAAGTTTAAATCAGATTCGTATGGGCATAACTATACCTTTTTAATTAGTGATTTTCAGTCTCAAGATAGAATAGATAATATGGCATTGGATAGCAATTATCATATTTATGCTTGTCCAATACAACCAAATTTGTCACAAAATTTAGCTATTGATTCTGTATGGCTAATCAAGCCAATTACACAATCATTTAAACCGATTGAGTTAATGGCTCGTATTCATAATTATGGGAGTAAGGGTAATTTTTTATCCAACCTCACACTCAAAATTGATGGCGTACAGCGTATGGTTAAGAGTATAGATATACCTGCGGATTCATATAGAGATGTTCCATTGAGTTTTATTTATTCAGGTTCAGGGTGGTTAGGTGGTGAATTGACTGTCACAGATGTACCCATTGTTTTTGACAACTCGTATTACTTTTCAATGTTGATTGATAAGTCAATTAAGGTTCTTGAACTAGGACAAGATTCAGATGAATTTTCAAAAATATTTGATAGCGATTCTCTTTTTTATTTTACTCATTCTGATGTTAATCAAATTGATTATTCTAGTTTGAATACCTACGATTGTATCATTCTCAATCAATTACCACAAATGAGTTCGGGCTTAATCAATCAACTTAAGAAATTTGTTGAAGATGGAGGAGTATTGTCCGTTGTTCCGAGTGTTTCAAATGATAGCTATACGGATCTTTTTAATGAATTAGGAATTTTAAATTATCAAATTTTAGTGGATAATGAGGTGAGTGTATCTCCTGCTAGCATCTCTGGTGATTTTTTAAAAGATGCCTATAAGCAAATTCCCAGTAATTTACTTTTACCTAAAATTAAGACCTATTATCGTTTAAAATCAAGCCCCCAGTCCGACAAAATAATATATCTAAAAGATGGGACTGAAATCTTAACTAAAACAAACATAGGTTCTGGTTCAGTTTTTCAATCTACGGTTCCTTTTGATTCAAATCTCAACTACACATCTAGTGAATTGTTTGTTATCACACAGCTAAAGATTGCTTTTAGTAAAAGAAAAATACAATCTATTGCCTCTGAAATTAATTCCATAAACCCAGTTTATTTACCCGAGTCATCGGGTTTGATTCACCTAAGGAAAGGAGATTTAGATATCGTGACGGAATTATCCACTCATAGTTTAGGAAGTAGATTTTGGTTAAATAATACGATATCAGAGTCTGGTATTTATTCTGTTTTTGATTCAGAAGAAATACCCATAGCTAAACTGGCTCTAAATTATTCTAGAAAAGAGTCTCATCAAAATTATCTTGATGAAAAAAGAATTGAGGAGGTTTTTAATAATACCCAATTTACGATGAATAAAAACAACATGGCATCACTTTTAAAATCTACCCAAGATCTGCAAAATGGAAGCCAGTTGTGGAAAGTCTTTATTTTAGTTTGCTTGATATTTCTATTGTTAGAGATACTTTTGTTAAGATTTGTAAAATCATAGCTGCAAAGTGTCCATGGCATATATAATAAGACAAGCAACATTAATTCAAAAAGAAAACTCCTCTCATAATTCTAGAGTAGATTTATTGATAAGGGATGGTAAAATTGAAAAAATAGCGAATAGTATCTCTGAAAGTAATGCTAATGAAATTGTTGGTGATGATTTATGTGTAAGCTCAGGATGGATTGATATGAGGGTTGGACTTACAGATCCTGGTTATGAACATAAAGATACCCTAAATAACATACTAGATACGGCAGCATTTAGTGGGTTTACTTCGATAGTTACCCTTCCTAGTACTACTCCAAAAATTGCAGATAAAGCTTCGGTTTCATATCTAATTAATGCTTCTAAAAATCATCTAGTAAATATTCTACCGACTGGTGTAATTGAAGATCCAAATAGCAAGGATGATCTAGCTGAAATGTATGATATGTATGGGTCTGGAGCAGTAGCATTCACCAATGGTGATGATGAAGTTTCCAATGGACTTCTTAAAAAGGCATTATTGTATACCAAACCCTTTGATGGAATAATAATTTCTCATCCTTCTGACAAGTCATTAGAGCACGGAGGGGTAGTTCATGAGAGCAGTATGATGGTTACTACTGGACTAAAAATGTCGCCATCAATTGCAGAATATGTTAGTTTGAATCAACAATTAGAGGTTGCAAAATACTGCGACACTCCTATACATTTTTCGTGTATATCTACTGCAAAATCAGTTGAAATTATAAGAGAGGCAAAAAAATCTGGTCAGCAAGTAACATGTGATGTCTCAATTTTAAACTTGTGTTTTACCGAACAAGAATTACTTCAGTTTGATGAAAACTTCAAGGTATATCCACCATTGCGATCTGAGTCTGATAGAATGGCATTGATTCAAGGGATTATTGATGGTACAATTGACGCTATTTCAAGTAATCACAGTCCTCAAAATATAGAGGGAAAGGCTGTAGAGTTTGATTATGCCGAATCAGGTGTTTTGAGTCAACAGTTTGTGTTTAGTTGGTATAAGAAGTATTTATCAAAAGATATACCAATGGATATTTTTATAAAATCGTTAACTCAAGGACCAAGTGATATACTTGGTCAAACAAACACAAATATTGAGGAGGGAGCTCAGGCTAACTTGACCATCTTCGATTTAAATAAAAAGTGGCAACTCAACCTGTCTAACAATACTTCTAAATCTTCAAATACTCACGAGTGGAAGAAAGAACAAAAAGGAAAGGTTATAGGGCTATTTAACAATAACTGCGTAAAATTGTATTAAATATTATTATGATAAATTTATATAAACCATCGATTGATCAAGGTGTTAGAATGGGGATTATCTCTATTGTAGTTTTTCTGGGAATTTATGCTTTTGATCCAATGTTTTTTGGAAAGCCTACAGGAATGCTAACTTTACTTGTGGTTAACTTATTAGCTTTACCCATTGTATTTATGATTTTGGGTGCTAGAAACACAAAAGTAAACTTCACTCCGTATTCATTTGGCAATGCATTTAATGCAGCTTTTTTTACGGCAATCGTTTCAGCTTTAATTGTATTGATCTTTAATATCATTTTTTTGTCGTTGATTGACCCAACATGGGAGCAGTCAATATTTGAAGAAACGATGAATACAACGGAGTCTTTTATGTCTGATGCAGGGGCGTCACAAGATGCTATTGATGAGGCAATGGAAAAAGCAAATGAGGCATATGCTGATCAACCAAAAGGGGTTGTAGGAGCAATTATCAATACAGGTAAAGGTTTAGTTTGGTATCTAATCCTTGCTCTCATTATAGGAGCAGTTCAAAAAGACAAAAAGACTGAAGAAGAGCTCGTATAGTTTGAATCTATCTGTAGTCATACCTTTACTCAACGAGGCAGAATCTTTGCCAGAATTACATGCTTGGATAAAGCGTGTGTTGGATGACAAAAAGTTATCTTATGAAATTATTTTCATTGATGATGGATCAACAGATGATTCTTGGAGGATTATACAAGACTTAAAGGCTAAACATTCAGAGGTTAGGGCTCTTAAATTTAGAAGAAATTACGGAAAATCTGCGGCATTAAACGAGGGCTTTGCTCTTGCAAAAGGGGATAGTGTTTTCACAATGGATGCGGATCTTCAAGACAGTCCAGATGAACTTCCGATCATGCATTCTATGCTTTGGGATGAAAACTATGATCTTATTAGTGGCTGGAAAAAGAAGAGGTATGACCCTATTACCAAAACCATACCCACAAAACTTTACAATTGGGCCACTAGAAAAATGAGTGGTATATATCTCCACGACTTTAATTGTGGCCTAAAAGCATATAGGAATGAGGTAGTAAAGAGTATAGAAGTATATGGAGAAATGCATCGATATATACCAGTAATGGCTCATCGAGCAGGGTATAAAAGAATTGGTGAAAAAGTGGTTGCTCATCAGTCTAGAAAATATGGTGAAACGAAGTTTGGTTTAAGCAGATTTGTCCGTGGTCCTCTTGACTTATTGAGTATCATATTTGTTTCAAAGTTTGGGAAAAGACCCATGCACTTTTTTGGTTTTGGAGGAGTATTAGCTTTTCTATTAGGATTTTTTCTTACAGCATATGTGCTTGTAGACAAGTTAATTGCAATAAGTTACGGAGTGCGTCAATCTTTAGTTACTGATAATCCGTTGTTTTATATCGCTTTGATAATGTTAATTGTTGGAACTCAACTTTTTATGGGTGGATTTTTAGCTGAAATGTTGAGTAGAAATGCACCCAATCGAAATAAATATGAGATATCAGAACGACTAGGTTTTGAGTAAAAAAATCACCATAATTGGTCCTGCTTATCCACTAAGAGGTGGATTATCATCCTATAATGAACTACTTGCTATAAAACTTCAAAAGCAAGGTCATCAGGTAAAAATAATTACATTTAGTCTACAATATCCTAACTTTTTATTTCCAGGTAAGACACAATATTCTAACTCATTACCTCCAGATAATTTAGACATAGAGGTTAGTTTAAATTCGATAAACCCTATAAATTGGATACTTCTTGGAAGAAAGATTAAAAACGAAAAGCCTGATTTGGTGATTTTTAGATTTTGGATGCCCTTTATGGGACCATGTTTGGGAACTTTGGGTCGGATTATTTGCAGAAATAAACATACTAAAATAGTTGCCATAACAGATAATATTATTCCTCATGAAAAAAGGTTTGGTGATCGATTATTGACCTCTTATTTTCTAAAATCCTGCAACGCATTTTTGACTATGAGTAAGGCGGTTTTAAATGATTTAAAATCATTTGATATTTCTAGGCCAGCAGTTTTTAATCCTCATCCGATGTATGAAAATTTTGGTGAACATATCAATAAATTAGAAGCCAGAAAAAAACTAGGATTAGATAAGGATGGAGGTTATGTTTTATTCTTTGGGTTCATCAGAAAGTATAAAGGTTTGGATACCCTATTAAAAGCTTTTTCTGACCGCCGGTTAAAAGAGATAAAACTCAAACTAATCATTGCAGGGGAATACTATGATAGTCCGCAAGAATATTTGAAATTAATTGAAGACTTAGAGCTAAAGGATTTTGTTATTCTTGCAAATCATTACATTGAAGATTCAGATGTAAGTCTATATTTTAGTGCTGCTGATTTGGTGGCACAGACATATAAAACAGCAACTCAGAGTGGAGTTACTCAAATTGCATACTATTACAATAAACCCATGCTTGTAACACATGTTGGAGGTTTAGCTGAACTAGTGCCTCATCAGAGAGTGGGTTATGTAACATCACAAAATCCTAAGGAAATATCAGATTATATTTTTGATTTTTATGAAAATGATAGATTATCTGAATTTTCTAAAAATATTGAATCAGAACGAAATAAATTTACCTGGGAAAGTCTAATTGATAACCTATTCAAAGTTTCTGGATTGAGTTAGTACTGACTTTCGTAGGCACCAATGTCTGGGGTGCCCATTCTAGCTCGGTTCAAAAAATCTTCATTCGTAGGCGGAGTTGTCGGGAAAGCCATGTTTTTTGCTGCAGATAGCGTGTCTAAATCAAAGTTGAAATTATATGCGTCTTTAAATTTAGCAGGTTCATTCGTTATGTTATTAGATCCACTACCCGTATAAATTGCTTTATTTGTCTTCATTAAATTATAGTCTATCACCGAGGGTGTTATTACCCTTGAATAATCAATGTCTTCTCCAATTTCGGATTCAGCTAAAACACCATCTATGATATTATTGACAAAGTAAAATTGAATGTCATAGGTCTCTAAAATTGAACCGAATTCATCTCTTCTTCTATTTAAATAAGCAAATGTGGGTTCTTGTCTGGAAAAATCTCTTCTGCCAGTATAAAATGTGTTATGTAATAAGGTGTAATTTCCACCGTTAGCACCTAAAAAAGTAAATCTTCCACAATTAGTACTGACACTATTTTGAACGTGAATTGTGCTGCCTTTCCCACTGATTCCGTCAAAACTCATGTTTCGAATCATCGTTTTGTTTATAGTTACATTTTTTTTGTTTTCCTCACCTGGCACAGAATCACAATAGACTCCAACTGTACCATTTTTAATTACAGCATATTCGATCGTATTACTGTGACTTGGGTGGCTTATCCATACTCCACCCCATTGGCCACTTTCTTCTTCCCATGAAGGTTGTAATCGGTCCCCTTGCATCAGAACTGGATTATCAATACTACCCTTAACATCCAATTTCCCTTCTACAAATAGCCAACTTCTTGGAGCAAAGTGAATATTCATTCCTTCTTCTATGGTAAGATTAACATCCGGTTTAACGTAACAATAACCATAGACAACTATTGGAAGTTTGTCGTTAGACCATGTGGTATCTGCTTCTATACTATCTCTGAAAATGTAGTGGGCGTCTTGTCCCCAACCAATGAGCATAGTTTTAGATTCGTTTCCATTGGTATTAAAGAGAATGGAATCACGGATAATCAAGGGGTTAAAATCGGGACTATTGTTATTAGGATCAGGATGAACTTCAACAAATAAGAAAATGCTGTCATTGGGGAACAATTCAATATCAGAAAATGAACTTCCAGCTTCACCATCAACATTCAGTCTAAAATGAGAATTGTCCCCTCCACCTAATTGGATTGACGTTTTAATCCGTTGGTCGTATGGGTTATAAATTAGTATCTGCTTATTGACTGATTTTGGGGTGGTTGAATTTATTTTAGTAAATACCGTATCAAACCATAAAGTATCTCTGTTGACAGTTATTTGACTATTCGGGTTGGTATTGAATTCGTCTTTTTTACACGAAGAAATCATTACATACAATCCAAAAATAAAAAGCGAGTATTTGAGCAATGATTGCATGTGGTGGTTGAACGTGATTACAAAGGAAATATTTTATTCTAGCATAACCAATGTTTGTGATTATGGGTTTAGAATTAAAAAAGGTTCACAGTAATGTGAACCTTTGTATTTTATGCGCCCTCACCTGGACTCGAACCAGGGACCTATTGATTAAC
>JAQWZS010000242.1 GCA_029253325.1 Bacteroidia bacterium | reverse complement strand
GTCTAAGGTAGTATCTAGTTGAACTTTCCAACCATTGCTATATCTGAATTTCCATTCTCCATTTGACATTTCAACATTTTCTTTTTTGAATGTCATGGTGTTGAAATCAAATGTAGGTGCGTCTAAAGCAGTGCTTCCAGACCATCCAGTAGGCGTAGCCTGTCCAATAACACCCCATTTAGCAGGTAAAATTGCACCAACACCTAATTCAGTATCAATGATAACATGATAAAGTCCATCTTCAGCTACTGTGAATTTAGCATCAGTTGCCTCAATGGCTCCACGTTGGATGATATCCGTTCCATCTTCGTTAGGCTCTTCATTTCTGGAAGGAGTTAAAGCAAACTCTGAAGAAGGCCCCCAGGTAGTTCTTTCAGAACCGTTAACTTGTACGATGTTGAATCCACCCATACCTTTCACAGCTACGTAAATTTCCATCAAACTACTTCTTTCCTCTTGTAATACCTCATTTTTAGTAGTAGAAAGTGTTGCTTTTATATCAAAGTCAGCATATGCAGTAGCATCACCTTGAATATAAAATCCATCTTCTACAATGGCATTGTTTGTTGGTGTTGGATCTTCATCATCGTCTTTACACGAGTTCAATGAAATCAATCCAAATAATGCGGCGATTATAGCCACGTTTTTTGTCAGTTTTAAAGATAAATCTCTCATTTTGTTTGTTTTTTATTGTTATATATTAATTAATTATAAGCCTAAGTTAGGATTAGCGTCTATAGCCCATTGTGGTATTGGGAAAGTGATTTTATCTGGCCCAGATGGAGATTTCTCCCACCAGGCATCACCGAATTTCCCATATCGTATTAAGTCTTGTCTTCTATGACCTTCACAGAATAGTTCACGCCCTCTTTCATCAAGAATGTCATCTAAACTAGCTCCTGCAATTGTATTAATGCTTGCTCTTTGTCGAATTAAGTTAAACCATTCATCTCCGTCACCCACCGAACCATTTCTGACAGCACATTCAGCCTTCATTAATAAGATGTCAGCATATCTAAATAATGGAAAATCATTATTTAAATTCTCAAGTGCTCCACTTTCAATTTCGTATTTTTTGACTCGTGCACCAGAATTTCTAATTTCATTTGGTGTGTTGGAGGCATCCATCACCAACTTCGGAATAACTGGATCAATAACAAGTTTGGTTCCAGCTGTTTCGTCAAATAAGTCAGTTCCGTTGACATCTTTTTGTTGTCCTACAATGAACCAGTCATTTTTTCTTAAATCATTTTCTGAATATGTGTCATAATGATCTTTGACAACAGCAAAACCATTCCATGGACCTACTTTCATGTTGAACGTAGCATCATGGAGATAATGTAACGTTCGCATGTGAAGTCTAAAGCCAGTATTGTCAAATTCATCGAATGCAATCGTGAAAATATTTTCAGGAATATTTACATTGTCAGCTGCAAACGCTGATGTAACATCATTTTGTAAAGCATAAGCACCTAAGTTGATTACACTATCGCACATGGCCTCAGCATCTGTGTATGCTGGTGTCCCCGTATATACTTCTGCATTGAGATAAAGCTTAGCCATTAAGCTATATGCCATTCCTCTAGAAACAGCAAATTTATTGGTACTTATAGGCAGTAAAGAAGCTGCCGTTTTTAAATCATTTATTAAAAAATCGTATACTTCTTCTCGTTTTGCCTTAAACGGAAGAGGAGGTGCGTTTACAAAAGATGTAATAATAGGAATATCTCCATAATTATCCATAGCTAGATACATGAAAAATGCACGGAGTGTTTTGATTTTAGCAATATCCACTGCCACTGAGGGATCTCCTTCTTGTTCAGATAAAACATCCAGTAACTTATTAGCTTCTCTTACTCCGTCAAATAAATGTGACCACATTGAATTTATTGCATCCACGTCATTGGTCCAAGTATGCTGATGAAGAACCCTCCACTTACCACCGTCATTCCAATCTGTTCCTCGAACAGGAAAAACAACTTCGTCACTAGTTACCTCCTGAGCCCAAAACCACCAACCGTTGTCATCAATAAGATCTGCAAGTTCTTTATATACCGGTCCAATAGACTGTTTTGCAATTGAGCTACTATCATATAATGCATCATCAAATTTGGTGCATGAGACTGCAAGTAATATACAAATTGAATAAAGTATTTTTTTCATTTTTACAACTTCTGATTTTATTTAAAATGAGGCATTCAAACCAATGGTTAAACTTGTTGTTCTCGGATACACGTCATATTGGTCTCTTCCGAATTCTGTTCCACTAAAATTTAACTCGGGATCTAAGCCCGTATATTTGGTCCACATCCATAAGTTATTACTATTTACGAAAACTCTTAAGTTCTTAATTTTACTCTCTGGTTTAAAAGGAATGTTGTACCCAAGAGATATATTATCGAGTTTAATGAAGTCACCATCCTCTAGATAATATGTGCTTATAGTTGGGTCACTTGTTATCTTAGCAGCATCCCCCGAAATAGCTGACTCTAATACATTTAAAGTTGGTGCATCTGCGGGGTTACTAAATACCATTTTTGTCACATTGAATATTTGATGACCAAAAATTCCACGTAAACTGAAACTGGCATCAAATCCTTTGTACAATTTAAAGTAATTTGACCATCCAACGATTAAGTCTGGCTGAGCAGAACCTACAAATTGCCGTTGTGCTTGTGTTACATCTCTAGTTACACCTCCAGATGCAGTTTCAAATAAGAATTTGCCATCACTAGATAGACCAACATAAACGGGCAAGAAAAATGAACCAATTTCACGTCCTGGTAAAATAACCTGTGTATAATTGTCACCTCCAACCAATCCTCGTCCAGAAACATAGAGTTTCTTAATCCCTAGTTGGTTAGTTTCGAGATTTCCAAGAGTTATAGTTTCTTGCTTATTACTCGATAGAGCAATTGTTGATTTCCAAGTAAAATTTTTGTTATCTAAAACTACTGTATTCAAGGTTAGCTCAATACCATTATTCTGTATCTCTCCGGAATTTTCATACTTCTTAGGTGCAATATTTGGTGGTACAGGAACTGCTACTTCCATTACAAGTCCTTGAGTTGTTTTTTGATATATCTCAAGAGAGCCTGTAATTCTATTTTTTAACAAACCAAAGTCTAACCCAACATTTAATTCGCTTACTTCTTCCCAAGCTAGGTTTGGATTTGAAATATTCCCTTGGTTATTATTCCATACAACTTCTAATTCGCCAGTCTCAGCGTTTTGTGCTAATCCCGTTGGACGATATAATACACGGTCTATACCATTTGGGATATCAGCATTCCCAGTTAATCCATAACCTACTCGTAATTTGAGTTCAGAAACCAAGGAAACATTTTCCATAAATTTTTCCTTAGCAATATTCCAAGCAGATGATACTGCCCAAAATGTTCCCCATTCTATATCATCACCATATTTGGTTGACTTATCTCTTCTCAAAGATGCTGTCAAATAATATTTCTTGTCAAAATCATATATGGCCCTCGAAAAAACTGAAGCTAAACCTTCTTCGATCGATCGGTATGAAGATACGTATCCCCATTCAATTTGTGAATAAGCTTGTAAATTATTTGATTGGACATCTTCGTAAAACGGATCAATATTTCTGGCTTCTGCTCTAAAGCCATCGTAAGAAACACTCTGCCATGAGTGCCCACCTATTAAATTTAAATTATGCTTTTCATTGAAAGAATTGTTATAATTTAGTATCTCAGAAGTATACTTATAATTTTTATTATTATACGATCGAAATGCTAACCCATTGGTTGTATTACTGAATGCAGATGCTGGCTGAGCATAAAATGATTGATTGTCATCTCTTGCATATGCTGTGTTTATTTGGGCAGTTAAATGATCAGAAATTGCATATGAAGCATCAAAATTGGCAAGTAACTTTTTTGCATCTTGTTCATTTTGAGTTTGTTCAATAAGTGCAACTGGGTTGTTATACTGAAAACTCCTATCTGATTCATAATAAGTTCCGTCAGGATTAAATACAGGATCTGTCGGACTTCTTCTCATAGCTTGATAAATAACATTATCTGGGCTACTTCCTCCTCCATATTGAATGAAATCACTTTTCTGAACTGTCCCACTTAATCTGGCTGTAAGTGTCAACTTATCGTCCAATGCTTTTTGAGAAATATTTAACCGGGCAATGTATCGATCTCTACTCGATCCTTTAAGAACACCGATTAGGTTATTAGCAGAAATCGAAGCTCTGTAGCTTGTATTTTCATCAGATTTACTAAAAGCTAGTGTATGTTGCTGTGAAATACCTGTTCGGTAGATTTCATCCATCCAATCTGTATTTGCTCCATTATCAGAAAAGTTTTGTGAATTAACATCATTTGCATATTGACGAAGTTGGTTGCCTGTTAAAAAATCCAAACGATTAGCCACTTTATCAAACGACACGAAATTATTATACTCTACTTTAATTTGATTAGAAATTCTTCCGCCAAAAGATCCACCCTTAGTGGTAATAATGATAACACCATTTGAGCCCTGTGTTCCGTATAGGGATGTTGATGCAGCATCCTTGAGTATATTGAAGGATTCAATGTCATCTGGGTTAAGAGTTGTGGGATCAATTCCCACAACCCCATCAACTACATACAAAGGACCTGTACCTCCAGTTATACTTGCAGCACCCCGAATGTTAACACTAAATGCTCCGTTGGGGTCTCCCCCTTGCTTAGAAATATTAACTCCGGCTGCTTTTCCTTGCATCCCTTGGATTGGGTCCGTAATTCTTCCTTTATTTAATTCTTTAGATGTCACTTGCGTAACAGCACCAGTTTTATCTGATTTTTTTTGCGTTCCGTAAGCAATAACAAGAACTTCATCAAGTTTGTCTTCAGAAACCAGAAGAATTTGAAACTTCGTCTGATTGTTAATGTCAATCGTTTGAGATGTGTAACCCACAAAACTTACTTTAAATTGCTTGACGGATTCATTTAACTTTAGATTAAACTTACCATCTAAATCTGAAATAGCACCACCTTGACCATTGATTGGAACAATATAGGATCCAACAAGTGGTTCTTTTGTGAAGTTATCCGAAATAGTACCTGAAATATTTATCTGAGAATAACTAGCATAAGCTAACGATAAAATTATCATCATCAGACCTTTTCTGGCAAGAATTGAAATTTTTCTATTCATGATTGTTTTTGACCAACATCTTAGTGTATTTTTTACACAAAGCAATATCTGGCAAATATATATTTTATTTTATTTAAGATAATATTTTGGTATATTTATTAATATAAGTACCTGAATTTCAGTATATTAATACTAAAATAAAAATCAATTACCGTTAAAATTTATGCCACAAAATAGAGAGATTTAATATCACACGAATTAAAATAATCAAAAAATATGCAACTTTGTATCTATGAAATGGTCAATAATCACCCTTCTTTTTTTGATTTTTGTATGTCAGACATCAGATGCACAAGTTGTAATATCCAACCCTACATTTCCAAGTACAAAAGATGAAATCACGCTAACTTTTGATGCCACACTCGGCAACAAAGGTTTACAAGATTTTCAAGGCACAATATACGCTCATACTGGTTTAATTACCGATCAGAGTAAAACAGGCACAGATTGGAAATATGTCCAAGGAACGTGGGGTACTGACAATGCTCCTGTAATGACTAAAATCTCTGATAATAAATATGCTTTGACTATTAGAAAAGTTTATGAATTTTATGGAGTTACCGAAACTGAAAAGATTCTTCAAATTGCCATTTTATTCAGAGATAAAACAGGTGAAATCACCGGAAGGAATTCTGATGGTTCAGATATTTTTGTCAACCTGTACGATGATGGATTTTACACACAATTAGCCTCTCCAACATCAAACACTATTTATGAATTAGGAAATAATATTGAACTTAAAGGGTTTGCTTCTTCTTCATCCACCATGAAGATGTTTGTCAATGGGAGTAAAGTAAAAGAAGTAATTAGCGATAGTATAATAAATTTGTATCAACCATCTTTGGAAGGTGATTACGAGGTTATTTTGACCGCTGAAAATGGATCTGATTTAGTTAGCGATACAGCTCATTTTATCGTACTCAGTATTCCTGAAAAATTAGATTTACCAATTTCAACAGAATTAGGTGTGGTTAAAGTTTCGCCAACAAGCGTTTTCCTGAGCTTGTATGCTCCAAATAAAAAATATGTTCACGTCATCGGTGACTTTAATCAGTGGATGGTGAAAAGTGACTACGCAATGAAACTCGATTCTGATAATTCCACTTGGTGGATTTATATTGAAGACCTTGACTCAACAAAAAAATACGCTTTTCAGTACTTAGTTGACGGAGAGGTTAAAATTGCTGATCCATACAGTGAGTTGGTTGCAGACTCATGGAATGATCAATATATTGATTCTAATGTATACCCTGATCCATACATTATCAAACCTGGAACCTTCACGGGATATGCAACAATACTAAGCATGGGGAAGAAAGCGTTTGATTGGAATGATGAAAATTTTAAAGCCCCAGATGAACATAAATTAATTGTTTATGAATTGTTAGTCCGAGATTTTTTGGATGACCATAGTTATAAAAGTCTTTATGATACGCTAGACTACCTTTCGAATTTAGGTATTAATGCAATAGAACTTATGCCAGTCAATGAATTTGAAGGCAATGAAAGTTGGGGGTATAATCCATCCTATCACGGAGCATTAGACAAATATTATGGAACATCAAATGACTTTAAAAAATTGATTGATGCATGCCATGAACGAGGAATTGCTGTTATACTAGACGTTGTTTTCAATCACGGATTTAGCCAAAATCCGTTGTGCCAATTGTATTGGGACTCTAAAAATAATAGACCCGATGCCTCTAATCCTTTTGTCAATGTAGTTGCTAAACATGATTTTAACGTTGGATATGATTTTAATCATGAAAGTCAGCCATTCAAATTATATATGAAACAGCACTTAGAATATTGGTTAAAAGAGTATCATATTGATGGTTTTCGCTTTGATTTATCAAAAGGTTTCACACAAAATAATACACTTGGAGATGTGGGAGGCTGGGGAAACTATGATCTTTCAAGAGTAAATAATATTAAACGAATATACAACGAAGTAAAAGCTGTTAATCCTAATGCCTATTTAATATTAGAACACTTTTCAGATAATTCTGAAGAAAAGGATTTAGCTAATTATGGATGTATGTTTTGGGGCAATATAAGTAATGATGCCATGGAGTCATCTATGGGGTATAACTCTAGTTTTGATTGGGCAAATCACCAGTCTCGTGGTTGGAATAGTCCAAAGGTAATAGCATATGCTCAAAGTCACGATGAAGAACGAATGATGTATAAAAACTTGCAATACGGAAATGTTTCGGGATCTTATTCTGTAAAAGATTTTAATACAGCACTAGATCGTCTAGAATTGACATGGGTAGTATTTAATAGTATCCCTGGTCCTAAATTAATATGGCAATTTGATGAACTTGGGTATGACTACAACATAGACTATAATGGTAGAGTTGGAAACAAGCCTATCAAATGGGAATACAACACTGCCTCTAACAGAAAAGACGTTTATAGGGTTTTTTCTGAAATAAATAAACTTAAGACTAACTATGAGGCATTTGATGGGAATGATTTTAGCACTAATTTATCAGGGAAAGTTAAACGAATCCAATTAAACCATCCCGATCAAAATTTCTTGATTTTAGGAAATTTTGATGTCGTAGAACGGTCTGTTACTCCAAACTTTAACCATACAGGTATTTGGTATGAATATTTCAGTGGTGACAGTATGAATGTTCAAGATGTCGCATCAGAACTTAATTTATCCGCCGGAGAATACCAAATATGGACTGATAAAAAGATTCAGACAGATCAAGACATTGGTGGTGTAGAAAATCCATTTTTAGGAATTAAAATCTACCCAAATCCTGTCATAGAAGAAATTACCATATCGTCTAATGACGGACCAATTTCATCTTATGAAATAATAGATTCACAAGGTAGAATACTTTCTAATATATCTTTTAAAATTCCTAAACCAGAGTTTAACGTAAATGTCAATGATTTACCTCAAGGTGTTTATTTTTTAAAAGTGGTCATAGGTAAAAAAACAGGCTTAGCAAAATTCATTCGATAACTTTCGAGAATTAATTATTTTGCTTTCAATGAGGGCTATTAAATAAAGATAGTTACTCTACTCTGGTCCATTCTGAGGTTCTTCCAAGCCATGTCATACCCAGCATATAACCTCTTAAATAAAGTACTGTACGATTATCCTCCTCAAAATACATGTAACCATCATACGTATTCCCTGAAACAGGGTCGTAAATAGTACCGTCCTCCCAACGTGACTCCGATTCATTCCATGAAAAACCATTCATAATCACCATACCTAGTCGGCTTCTACTTCTTAGTTCTTTTTTTGGATTTTCTGGGTCTGTCTTAGGGTTCCCATTATCATCATTGGGCTCCTTAAGATATTCTATCTTCCCATAATATTTGCCATTTTTCGCTCTGTAAATACGGATATGTGAGGTTTTTTCGGCATTCCAATACGTTCCTCTTACTTCATCAGACTGAGGTGTTTGAGCCATCGCTCCTAAAAATGAACTACTGATAAAAATCAATACTGTAAATAATCGTGTCATATTTATTTTCTTTCTTCAATAATACTGATTATTTAAATACTTAAAATTGCACAGGTTATTTATTTAAATCAATTACCCAATATGTATATCAAAAAATCCATATACCTAAAAGCTCTGAACGACATGTTCACTGCAAGAGCTATGGCTGATATTTATGATTTAAATAGACAAATCACAAGCTATGTACATTCTACCTCAAAAGGTCATGAAGCTATACAACTTGCTACAGCATATCATCTCAAAGAAATTGATTGGTTAGCTCCATACTATCGAGATGAATCTATCTTACTTGGAATAGGAATGAGTCCCTATCAATTGATGCTACAATTACTAGCTAAAAAAGACGATCCCTTTTCTGGAGGCAGAACCTACTATTCGCACCCTTCGTTATTGGATGAGGACAAACCCAAAATTGCTCATCAAAGTAGTGCTACTGGCATGCAAGCTATTCCAACTACGGGAATTGCTCATGGACTACAATACTTAAAAAACAACCAGCTAAACGCTCCTGGAACAAAGGGTTCGATTGTTGTCTGCTCTATCGGTGATGGGTCGATGACTGAGGGGGAAGTATCAGAAGCACTTCAAATGGCTGCACTGCATCAGTTGCCCATACTCTATTTGGTACAAGACAATGACTGGGGTATTTCTGCAAGTGGTGACGAAATGCGAGCTATGGATGCATATGAGTTTGCTAAAGGATTTAAAGGCATTCGAAGAAGAAGAACAGATGGTAGTAGTTTTACAGAGAGTTATCATGAAGTAGGAAAAGCCATTCGCTGGGTGCGTAAAAATCAAAAGCCCATGCTACTTCATGCTAAAGTACCATTACTTGGGCATCACACCAGTGGCGTTCGAAGTGAGTGGTATCGTGATGATTTAAAAGAAGCCGAAAAACAAGATCCCTTAAATTTTCTTATTGAAACAGCACTTCAAAAAGAAATCTCACAAGATAAAATTGACGAAATAAAAGCTAACGCGATTCAATATGTTGAAGAAGCGTTTGAGAAGGCAAAAAATGCTGAAAACCCAGATCCCCAGCATGTGACAGACTACGTACTAGCAGACACACCACTCAAGGAAGAACAAGGTAATCGAACTCCTAAAGATGGAGAAACCATTATTATGGTAGATGCTGCACTTCATGCTGTTGATGAAATTCTTGCCAAGCACCCTGAAGCTCTTTTATATGGCCAAGATGTTGGTTATCGATTGGGTGGGGTATTTAGAGAAGCCGCTACATTAGCCAAAAAACATGGGACTCACCGCGTATTCAATACCCCAATTCAAGAAGCATATATTATTGGAAGTACTGCAGGCATGAGTGCTGTTGGGTGCAAGCCCATTGTTGAAGTTCAGTTTGCAGACTATATCTGGCCAGGGGTTAACCAACTTGTTACAGAACTTTCTAAAAGTAGCTATTTATCTGGAGGGAAATTCCCAGTACAATCCGTCATTCGTGTGCCTACGGGAGCATACGGAGGTGGGGGACCATACCATAGCGGGACTAATGAATCGAGCATCCTACCCATCAAAGGAATCAAAATCGTTTATCCCAGTAATGCCGCAGATATGAAAGGATTAATGAAGAGTGCCTTTTACGATCCAAACCCCGTAGTAATGTTTGAACATAAAGGTATTTACTGGAGTAAGGTTCCTGGCACAGAAGGTGCAAAAACCATCGAACCTAGCAGCGATTATATGATTCCTCTTGGTAAAGCTCGCATTCATCTTGAAGCAAACCAAATAATGGTCAAAAACGGAGAAACATTAACCATTATTACCTATGGAATGGGGGTTTGGTGGGCAACAAATGCGGCTAAAAAATTTGAAGGTCAAATTGAAATTCTTGATTTGAGAACGCTGAGTCCATGTGACGATGAAGCCATTTATGCCAGTGTTAAAAAACATAATAAAGTGATTATTTTGACAGAAGAAACCCTCAATAATTCATTTGCTCAAGCCATTGCTGGAAGAATTCAAGAACATTGTTTTCAAGACCTTGATGCTCCTGTAAAATGCATAGGATCAAAAGACTTGCCTGCTGTACCCATGAATGTTGAACTCGAAAAAGCCATGCTACCCAACGAGGAAAAAATAGCTGCAGAAATTCAAAAGTTACTAGAATACTAACCCTAACGGAGATTGTCTAGTATATTGACAACCAACTTCTCCAAGTTGTATTTTTCTTGCCAACCCCAATCAGCTCGAGCAATTTGATCGTCAATGCTCTCTGGCCAACTATTGGCAATTTTTTGACGATGATCTGGATGATATGAAATTTTAAATTGAGGAATGTGCTTTTTTATCTCTTGTGTTAATTGTTCTGGATTGAAAGACACTCCGGCGATATTATAACTACTCCTAACCTTAATCAAATTCGAAGGTGCATCGGTTATCTCCAAAGTTGCTCTCACGGCATCTTCCATATGCATCATGGGCAGTGTGGTCTGCTCGTTTAAAAAACAATCGTATTGCCCATTTTTCAATGCTTGATGAAAAATATCAACTGCATAATCAGTAGTACCACCTCCTGGAAACGATTTCCAACCGATTAGTCCAGGGTAGCGTATCGATCGAACATCCAAATTATACCGATTGAAATAATATTCACAATACCGCTCACCTGTAAGTTTTGTAATCCCATAGATCGTATTTGGCTCCAAGATTGTACTTTGAGGAGTGTTTACTCGAGGAGTTGTAGGACCAAATACCGCAATTGAACTAGGCCAAAATATTCGTTTTACTCCATGCTCTATGCACGCATCAAAAATATTGAAGGTACCGTCCATGTTGAGTTCCCAGCCAAACTTTGGATTTTCCTCTGCAGTAGCACTTAGTAGAGCTGCTAAGTGATAGACAATCGTTGGTTTATGTGTTTGAAAAACTTCTTTAATCTGTGCCTTGTCTAACACATTCAGATGAACAAATTCGCTATTCGAAAACACTTCATTGATTGGTGTTTTTATATCACTTGCAACCACCTGACTGCTACCATGAATGTATTGAAGGTTCTCAACCAATTCGGTACCCACTTGACCACAAGCACCTATTACTAAAACTTTATCCATTATCAACTTTTATGGGACAAATTTAGTCATAGTTTTTTGACTAAAATTTCAAATGTGAAATTAGTTATGTAATTAAACTGTTTTGTATTTTGTAAGAAAGTATTTAAATTAGTAGGATAACTTTTAGCTTTTATAACCAAATACTACTTCTTATTATTTTACTCTGTATCGTTTGTCTATTACTTGCTCAAAGTCAAAATAATGAGTCAACCAAGATAAAGAAAAAAGGCAAAAACAGCTTCAAATACGAATTGGGAATAAGCTACGGAATTCATCAATTTGCAAAAGTAAATTATAACGAGACTGAAAGTCTTTTTAATGGTAAAGTTCAATCTATATCAAAACCCCTATCTTCTGTTTATATGATTTCAGGTGTCTTTAAAAAAGATCTTCTTAATCATTGAAATTTTTTAGCTGATATTCAAATAGGGCATGGAAAACAAAAACTTAATTTTGAACAAATAGCACCAAACTACACCAGTAATACAAAAGTCAGTACTATTATTAAAAATGTCAACTTATTGATAGGTCCTGAATATATATCAAAGCATAACAATTCTGAGTTCTTGGTTTCGATTTTAGGTGGTTTGTCGAATTTTATCTCAACAAGAGAAAATATAAAATATATGTATGTAGAAGTAATCGAAGGCCGAGATATATTTCAGAATATTCTAATACAGACATCCATTGGCTTACGTAAAAAAATTAATAATATAAATCTAGGCTTTCATATTTATTTTCAACAATCTTGGTACGGAGATAATAACATAATTGGAACTAATCCTCACTATGCAAAATTTGAAGGAATATCTCGAGTAACAGGTATTCGACTAAACACTCTATTAAATTACTAAAACCTAACTCACTTTAATGCCATGCTTTTTCTCCAGCCATCACCTCAATATCTAAATGGTTTTCTAGCGGTGGTATCGGGCACGAAAAATTTGAGTTATAAGCACAATATGGATTGTAAGCATAGTTAAAATCCAGCACCATGTTTTCTAGGTCTTTTTCTTCAAAATCTAAAAATCTTCCTGCTCCATAGGATTGTTTTCCATTGGTCTTGTCCTTGAACGGGCAAAACAAATATTCGGGTTGTTCTACATTTTGGTAAAGCGTTAAAACAAGGTTTTGATTCTGAACCGTAAAAGATAATTTCCCATACTTTCTATATTCAGGCAATCGATCAGTATTTGTTTTCATCTGAAAAACCTCTCCATCTATGATGGGTACAAATTGAGCTTTAACCCGATAGGATTCGTTAGGTGAAAAATAATTGAGTTTTCCATCGGTAGAGATTATCTCTTTAGGTAGCACGCCATTAGATCCACTATAAAAAACAGCATCCATGCTATCTCGATATCTAAGAATTTTTTGTGTGTAGGCTGATTGTTCTGTCCCAATTGATTCGGATTCAGATTTTGTTTCCCATTTTTTGGGTGAGTCACATGCAGTAAGCACTAGTGTCAGAAATAATACTATTGACCAAAGTTTCATTACTTATTAAACAATAAAAAGGATGCTCCACAACTAATAAAGTTGTCTGGTGCTTCCTCATTCAAGCCAAAACCGCCTGTCAGATCCAATTGAAGATTGTCGTTTATCAAATACGTAAACCCGCCATTCACAAGATGCAACTCTTCACCGTTGTTCGTTAGGAATCCGTATGGCTCAACATAACAGCTCAGTTGGTCTGTTATCGCATAACCAAAAGCAAGTGTGTAGCTAGTCGTTGGGTTTGGAGTCAATCCATCCCAAGTAATTCCGTATTGAGCTGCCACTCCAAATCGTTCGGTAATTTGATAACTTACTGGAAGTAAAAGTTCGGATGCTACTTTTTGATTATCCACCTTAAAGTCTCCAGATGATAAATCAGGAATGTACAAATGACCTAAGAAACCAATGCTTATTTTGTCGGTCATATACAAATTTGTCTTGAATCCTATAAATGAGGTTGAAAATCCACTAGCAATAAAGCTAATACTAGAATCTGCCCCTCCTTGAATTAATCTCTTTTGTGTTACTTCGTTTCGATTATTAGCCCAATTAAAACGCAATTCAAAATTTTCTTGAAGACCAAACCTCAACAAAGTGGTATTCACAGTCAT
Organism: Bacteroidia bacterium; assembly: GCA_029253325.1. Taxonomy (GTDB): domain Bacteria; phylum Bacteroidota; class Bacteroidia; order NS11-12g; family UBA9320; genus UBA9320. Next base: position 6,829 of record JAQWZS010000242.1, on the reverse strand, counting down.
ATTTTGATATTCAAAAGAACCACCTAAATTTTCAATTTTGTCATTTTCAAAAATGAAACCTGTTTCTACTTGCAAAGCTCCTTTAGGCACTGTATTTGGACTTTCGGTAAAATCTGGTCGGTCAGTTTCTATTTGGGCATTTGCTACAAAACTTGCAAATGCTATTATTAACAGTAATCCTTTCTTCATATTTAAGACGAATTTAATTTGATTATTTACATTTTAGTTACTAAAAAAGTTATTCATTACTATATGCATCTATTTAAATTCATTAAATACAGGTAATGCTTTATTATTAAAGTCAAATAAAGCTTGATTTTCCCATGTTGAGGCATCTGTTGCTTGTTCTCCCTTCCAAGCAACTAATTCTGCACCCCAATAACAAAACCCAATACCTTTTTCTAATCCCTGTGTAAGCTCCTTTAAAGCTCTAATATATCTACGTTGACCATCAGGTGTTGCTGGGTAATCAGGTAAAATTAACTGCTCATTTAACCCCACAATATTATCAGTCCAATCATTCCACTCAAGCGTAAATGGGTATGCTGTTTCAGCTATAATGATTTGTTTATCATGCGATAAACTCAAATTTTGCATGCTAGTCCTGAGCTTTTCCATTGATTTACCATGCCAAATAGTGTAAAATGATAAGCCGATTATGTCATAATCTATTGTTTTTAATTGATTGAAAAAAAAATCTGCATTTTCAAAACCAGCAAAATGTAATATTATTTTACAATCTAGTGAATTATTCCTTACTGCAGAACACCCTTCTTGAAGTAAGTCTAGAAATTGATCGTAGTTATTTGAATTATTTCCATGAGGATGAAGAATGCCAGAATTTATTTCATTTCCAATCTGAATATAATTTGGTTTTAATTCATTAACCACCCGTTCTGTATAAGTATATACACTATCTTTTAATATATCAAAATCTAAGTATTGCCACAGGGATGGAATCTGTTGTGCACTAGGGTCTGCCCAAGTATTAGAATAGTGAAGTGTTAACCAAATTTTAAAACCTCTATTTCTTAATGTTTCTGCAAATGCTCTTACCTCATTAAATCCAGAGTGATTATCAACTGAATCCACCCATAGTCTTAATCTAATAGTATTAACCCCGTTTTCTTTTAATATGGACAAAAAGTTTTGTTTATTTCCGTCCAAGTTATAGAAGGTTTGATTAGTAAGGGCTATTTCTGGATAGCTGGAAATATCTACAGCAGTGATAAATTCATTGTCTGTCATCCGGGAATTATCGTTGTGCAAGACCTCTTTTTTACAGGAGTAAAATATCAATACTATAATAATAAATGCGAAACTTTTTTTATTTAAAAGGTTTATAATATTAATCCCTACCATATGTGGTAAACTTGAATAAAAGTACTTCAATATACAACTATAATCAAAGATTAAAATGTAAATTAGCAAAGAATTTTATAATTCATGTATTTAGAGATTTGACAAGAATCTCAAGGACGCTCCTCCAACATCAACAAAAATGCATACTCCGTGGCTGTTTCTTTAAGTGCTTCAAAACGACCACTCGCTCCACCATGACCGGTTTCCATGTTGCAATCCATTATCAAAATATTATCATCTGTTTTATACTCCCTCAACTTTGCAATCCATTTTGCTGGCTCCCAATACTGCACCTGACTATCATGTAGGCCTGAAGTAATAAGTAGGTTAGGATATGCTTTTCGCTCCACATTATCGTATGGTGAATAGCTTTTAATGTAATGATAATAGGCTTCTTCATTGGGGTTGCCCCATTCGTCATACTCTCCAGTGGTCAATGGAATAGATTCATCAAGCATGGTCGTAACTACATCTACAAAAGGAACAGCTGCAATCACTCCCTTCCATAAATCGGGTCTCATATTAATGACTGCTCCCATTAATAATCCTCCAGCACTTCCTCCCATGGCATATAATTTTTGATTGGAAGTATAGCCCTCTTTAATCAAGTACTGACCACAATCTATGAAATCGTAAAATGTATTTTTCTTGTGAAGTAATTTACCTTGATCATACCACCGTCTTCCCAAATCTTCTCCCCCTCGAATATGTGCAATCACGTAAACAAATCCCCTGTCTAGCAAACTAAGTCTCACCGAACTAAAATAGGGGTCCATCGAATGTCCGTACGAGCCGTATGCATAAAGAAGTAAAGGTGCATTTTGGGGCAATTCTCCTTCATTATTTTTTTTGTAAACCATACTAACGGGGACTTGCTCTCCATCTCTAGCTTTCACCCAAATACGCTTGCTACCATACTTTGATTCATCATATCCCCCTACTATTTTTTGCTGTTTAAGCAAGGTTTTTTCTTTTTTGTTCATATCATAATCAAACACCGAACTGGGTGTCGTCATACTCGTATATCCAAATCTCAAAATGGAAGTATCAAACTCCGGGTTTATGCTTGTCCAACAATCATAAGTCTCCGAATCAAAATTCATATAATGCTCTTCAGCTGTTTTTTGATTGATGATTCGAATAAAATTTTGACCTTTAGTTCGTTCTTCCACGACCATGTGATTTTTAAATAACTCTACTCCCTCAACCAAGGTTTCTTCTCGATGAGGCATCACTTCTTCCCAAAAATATCGGGAAGTATTCGCCTCATGGGTTTGCATTAATCTAAAATTTTGAGCATCCCAATTGGTCAATACATACCACTTATCTTCAAAGTGGGTAATCCCATACTCGAGCCCACGAATTCGTTCTTGAAAAACTGTAAAATCTGCTTGAGGTGTTTGAGCATCTAAGTACCTAAACTCTGAAGTAATACTTGCTCCTGATGTAATGATGATGTATTTCTTGCTTTTGCTTTTATAAACCCCACAATTGAACGTATCGTCTGCCTCATGATACCTCAATTGACTTTCGTGACTGAACACATTATAAGAGAATATTTTGGCTGAGCGAAGCGACTTCTCCTCTTTTTCGGTATAAAAAAGGGTCTCATTATCCTCTGCCCAAGTAGCACCACCAGTGGTTCGTTGAATATTTACATCAAGAAGGTTTCCAGTATGTAAGTCTTTTACTTTTAGGGTATAAATCCTTCGGCTAACTATATCCTCTCCATAAGCTAAATATTGATTGTTTGGGCTTATACTCAATCCTCCTATAGCATAATATGAGTGGCCTTTTGCCAGCTCATTAACATCTAATAAAATTTCTTCGTCACCCGAATTTTCAAATTTATCTCCACCCGCTCTCCTACAATGAATGGGATACTCTCCCTCTTTGATAAATCGTGTATAGTACCAATAACCATTTTTTTTGTACGGAACTGATTCATCGTCTTTTTTAATACGACTCACGATTTCTTCATAGAGTTCGTTTTGTAGCGATTCGGTTGGTTTAAGCACCGATTTGCAGTAGGTATTTTCTTGGTTTAGATAGTCCAAGACCTCTTGATCTTCACGTTGATTTAACCAGAAATAATTATCGATACGCGTATCGCCATGAATAGTTAATTCCTTGCATATTTTTTTAGCCTTTGGTGGTTGCATGTTTGCAATGATATGTGATTGAAATGAATGATAAAATAGCTTCTTTTTAAACAACTAAATTTTTGATTTGTTAGTTTGTTACATTTGCTATACACAATAGCTGTGCTTCACTACATAACATACCTCAAAGATGACAACGCTCCATGGGTCACATTTGTGCATGGTGCTGGAGGTAGTAGTAGCATCTGGTATAAACAAATCCGAGATTTTAAGTCCGACTATAATGTACTTTTGATTGATCTTCGTGGACACGGAAAATCTAAAAAACCCATCTATGAAAAGTTAAAATCGTATTCTTTTGACACCATCGGTGATGAGGTAATCGAAGTATTGGACCACCTCAAAATTACTTCTACCCATTGGGTGGGAATATCGCTAGGAACGATCATCATTCGGGAGTTGTCTGAACGTTTTCCCGATCGTAGCAAGAGTATGATTTTGGGTGGTGCTATCATGAAAATGAACCTCCGTGGACAAGTACTTATGAGACTAGGTGTCCTGCTAAAATCAGTAGTCCCATATCTCGTGCTTTATCGTTTTTTTGCCCATATCATCATGCCTAAACGATCGCACAAGGAGAGTAGAAACCTGTTTATTAATGAAGCTAAAAAACTGTACCAAAAAGAGTTTCAACGTTGGTTTACCTTAGTGGCTGAAATTAATCCATTGCTTAAATTGTTTCGCATCAACGACCTACCTATCCCAACCTTGTATATCATGGGAGCTGAAGACCATATGTTTTTGCCTAGCATAAAAAAACTAGCGGGTCACCACAAGCACTCTCAACTCCATATTATCCCAAGTTGTGGACACGTGGTCAACGTAGAAAGACCCCTTATTTTCAATCAAACCAGCATTCAATTTTTAAAAACCATTGGCTAATCATTCTGTTTTTTTAATTCCTAATTTCATCGGTGAATTTTCTAAAGATTACTTACCAAAACGAACGTTAGAGCACATCTACACTATCCGACATTTTATTGTAGAACGTGAACGAACAGCCCGAGCTTTTCTAAAGGCCATTGACCACCCAATAGCTCAAAACGAATTTGAGTTTGTAGAGCTTAACAAGCACGATAACTATACTGGTTTTAAACCTTTTTTTAATACCCATATTCAAGATTTTTCAATAGGAATGTTGTCTGAAGCTGGACTTCCTGCCATTGCAGATCCAGGTAATGAAATTGTAAAATACGCACACTACAAAAATGTAAAAGTGATTCCCCTATCAGGGAGTTCTTCTATTTTTTTGGCCCTCATGGCGAGTGGTTTTAATGGTCAAAATTTTCAGTTCAACGGCTACCTACCCATTGATGCCAAAGAACGAATGATTGCCCTTAAAGATATGGAACATCGGTCTAGAAAGACGACACAAATATTCATGGAAGCTCCCTATCGAAACAATCCATTTTTGGAGTTTTTAATCAAAAATTTGCAGCACTCTACCCAACTCTGTGTAGCCGTTGATTTGGAAAAAGAAGGAAAAGAAACCATCCTATCAAAACCTATAAAAGACTGGAAACCCAACGAAATTGAACTTCACAAAAAACCTTGTATTTATCTTATTTCAGGCTAATCTGTTAGCCTTCCGTCAATAATTTCTTGCACGCATTCTGGATTCAATAACGTGGATGTATCTCCTAATTTATCCAATTCGTTTTCTGCAATTTTTCGTAATATTCTACGCATGATTTTTCCACTTCGTGTCTTGGGTAAACCATTGGTAAACTGAATTTTATCGGGCTTTGAAATGGGTCCAATAGTACTCGAAACTAATTCGTTAATTTCTTTTTGAAGGTTAGGAATAGTTGAAACATCAAATGCTCCTCTCAACGTAACATAGGCATAGATTGCATTCCCTTTGATTGGATGAGGATAACCCACAACTGCACTCTCAGCTACTTTTGGGTGTTCATTGATTGCGTTTTCAATTTCGGCCGTACCGAGATTATGTCCGCTTACAATTACAATGTCATCAACTCTTCCGGTAATTCGATAGTTTCCATTTTTATCCCGTTTGGCACCATCTCCAGTAAAATAGTTGCCTTCGAAGGCATTATAGTAAGTCTCTTTAAATCGTTGATGATCTCCATAAATCGTTCGTGCCATGCTTGGCCAGGGAAACTTGATGCACAATTTTCCTTCAGACTTTTTTTCGGATATTTCATTGCCCAGATCATCCATCAAACAGGGTTGAATTCCTGGTAAAGGCAATGTAGCAAATGTGGGAATATCCTCTGTTATACCGGCAATGCTAGAAATCATAATACCCCCCGTCTCGGTTTGCCACCAGGTATCTAGAATAGGACATTCTTTTTTGCCAATGTGTTCGTCATACCATTGCCAGGCCTCCAAATTTATAGGTTCACCTACTGTTCCTAATGTTTTCAAACTACTTAGATCATAAGAATTCACGAAACTCAAATCACAACTTGCCAATGCTCGTATAGCTGTTGGTGCCGTATAAAAAATATTTACCTGATGTTTTTCGACAATTTGCCAAAATCGACCCATATCTGGGTAGCTAGGCACACCCTCAAACATCAATGTGGTTGCTCCAGCACTTAATGGACCATATAATATGTAACTATGTCCCGTAATCCAGCCAATATCCGCGGTACACCAATACACATCTCCTTGTTGGTACTGAAACACATTTCTGAAAGAAAAATTGGTATAAACCATGTAGCCCGCACAGGTATGAACCATCCCTTTAGGTTTGCCGGTACTGCCACTTGTATAGAGAATAAAGAGCATGTCTTCGGCATCCATGATTTCAGCAGGACATTCATCATGAGCTTTCTCAAACTCCTCATGCCACCAAAAATCTCTATCCGCTTTCATGGATATTTCGATGTCTGTTCTTTTTAGGACTAATACTCGATCTATGCAATCACATTTTTCAAGTGCTTGATCAGCAATTTCTTTTAAAGGAGTGATTTTTTGTCCTCTAAAACCACCATCAGCAGTAACAAGTATCGAACATTGAGCATCTTCGATTCGATCTGAAAGACTCTTAGAGCTAAACCCAGCAAAAACTACTGAATGAATCGCACCAATACGAGCACATGCTAATACAGCATAGGCCAATTCAGGCGTCATTGGCATATATATGCAAATTCTGTCTCCTTTTTTTGCACCCAATGCTTTGAGCATGTTGGCTGTTTTGTTCACGTTTACAGCTAAGTCACGGTAAGAAATATGCTGTGAATCTTCATCAGGATTATTGGGCTCAAAAATGATAGCTGTTTGATCGCCTATGGTATCCAAATGTCGATCGATGCAATTTTCTGTAATATTCAGCT
>JAQWZS010000239.1 GCA_029253325.1 Bacteroidia bacterium | reverse complement strand
TCATAAATGCCAAGACTATACCCATTTAAAGCTCTAAGACCAGATAAGAAATATGTTGAAGAAGTGTCTGCTAAATCAACAGATTTTCCCTCAAAAGATGATTTAGTTCGAGAAATTCAAAATAATCCTCATACGTTTCATCATGTTACTAAAGGTCACTTAAGGTATTCAGGATCCAACCAATCTCCGGAAAAGTTTTTGCCTTTTGCATCAAACTATATAGACTCGATGAAAAGTGCAGGTGTATTGGTTAATGAAAATGAGGATTCCTTTTATTTATATGAGCAAGTATTTAAAAATGGAAACTCCATTAAGGGCATCATTGGTTTGTATGCTGTAGAGGACTACAGGAATAATACGATAAAAAAACATGAGGAAATCAGACCAAATAGATTGCAATATTTGGTTGAGTTATTTAAAACAGCCAAAGTACTTGGCGAGCCAACATTGCTTGCTTACAAGGGAGATATCTCTTTTGAGAAATATTCTAAAGAATCTATTTTTTCATTTGAGTCCCCTGATGGGAAGAAGCATCATGTTTCTAAAATATCATCTACCGAAGAAGTTGATAAACTGTCAAAAGAGTTTGAGCAAATAGATAGTTTTTATATTGCTGATGGTCACCATAGAAGTGCATCAGCCGAAAAGTTTAATCATTCCTCATCAAAATTTAACAATGACAAAACAATGTGTTTTGTTGTGGCTGAAGATCAATTAGAGATAAAGCCTTTCCATCGATTGATTAAACCCGTTTTATCAATCAATAAAGATGTTTTAATAACTAAGTTGTCAGATAATTTTGAGGTTTCTAGGTCATACGAATCATTGTATGATATCAAAGATCAAGGCAATTTTGGTTTGTATATTGATAATGAATGGTACCAGTTAAGGTATAAAAATAAAAACAGCGATTTATTAGATGTAGAAATTATTGAAGATTACATCATTAAGAATGTGTTTGGTATTATGGATAGTCGAACAGATTCTCAAATTGCATTTCATCCCTATACAAACGGGGAGAAAGAGATGTATGATTTAGTAAATAAAGAAATATATAAAATAGCAATTACTAATAAGCCATGTGATTTTAGTGATGTTCGTCAAATATCAGACAGTAATAAAACATTACCACCAAAATCAACTTACATAGAACCTAAGTTAAGGTCTGGAATGATTATTCAGGAATTTTAATCCGAGTGTTGTTTTTTTAATAATCAAGCTACAGATGTCTTTCTTTGAGTAGCAAGGTTATACAAAACATAAATCCCAACACTAAATAATAGTTGACTAACAAGCGTAGCTCTGAAGAATGGGACACCTGCTGCATATGAACTCATAAGTCCAGAAAAACTTTTACTGTAGTCTAATGCAAGCCATGAACCAGCATTGGTAATGAGAAAGAATATAATAGCACTAATGATGCTGCCAGTAATTACACTCAATAGGCTTACACGGTTTTTAATTACCATACCAAGCATTATTATAAAAATAAAAGAAATGTATACGAACAAAAATGTGGCCGAAAATATATATTCCATGTAAGTGGGAGAGGAGAGGCCTAACATGAAGTCTCCCAAGAATAATGCACCCAATGTTATTAAAAATGCATTAGATCGTTTTTGAAACAAAACTCCTCCCATTAAAGCAATAGCTCCGATTGGATTAAAATTAGGGATATTAAATATAGCTCGGATAGTAATAAGTACTACTACAATAGAAGTCAGTATGATTATGTCTTGTTTTTTCATGATTTTTTAACTCTTATGCAAATGTAAAAATCTTTTCATTACTACGAAACTTGACAAAATGTCGCCGTGTTAATTATTGTTAATTTAATTATTTTAAAGTATTAATAATCAAGTATTTGCATACATAATATGAGGTGCATTAAAGGTTAATAAATATGTAGTATGCCGCAAATTATTAACATATGTTAAATTAACAATTGTAAATTAAGTTTACATTTGTTAATAGAAATGAGTATCAACAAAAGAGTAGTTCAGCTAATCGAAAAAACATCCATATCGAAAGCATCATTCTCTGAGGCAACAGGAATTAGTACAGTAATTTTATCTCATATAAGTTCAGGAAGGAATAAGGTTAGTTTAACTGCAGTAGAACAAATATTAAAAGCGTTTGGTAACGTAAATGCAGATTGGCTAATTTTAGGGCATGGAACCATGTTTAAATCGATCGATAAAGATGATAGATACCAAGAATTAGAGCAGCAAATTAATATATTGAAGCGTGATATGGAGTTATATCATGATAAAATGAAAAATAAAGTATCCTCAATGCAATCATTGATCGATAAACTAAAAGGTTAGTTGAGTTACTTTCTAGTTTTAATCTCGTCTCTTAACAATGCAGCTCTGGCATAATCTTCAATTTTTAGTGCTTTTTCAAGTTCAATGTTCAGCTCGTCAATAGTAAGTTGATTTAAATCGTCATGATTGCCTAATTCTTTGATATCATTATCTTTAGGTTGCACTTCAATAGTTTCATTTTCTTCGTACTGAATGCCGGCATCATCAAGAATTGATTTGTATGTATAAATAGGGCATTTCGCTCGAAGAGCAAGAGCTATGGCATCGCTAGTACGTGCGTCAATATTTTGAATTTTTCCTTCTTTTTCAGTAACAAGAGTTGAGTAAAAAACACCTTCGTCTAGTTTATTGATAATTACTTCTTTGAGTGTGATTTTATATTGGTTGAAAAAGTCATGCATTAAGTCATGAGTAAGCGGTCTTTGTGGTTTTAACCCTTCAATTACAAGTGCAATGGATTGTGCTTCGTATCCTCCAATGACAACAGGGAGCTTTAGTTCACCATTTTCCTCACCTAAAATAAGCGTGTAGCTATTTCTTTGGGAGTGACTAGATGTTAGACCTACAATATTTAATTCTATTTTGTCTGCCAAAATGAAACGCTTTTATGATTAATTGATATTATTGATTATCCTTTAATTTCACTAATTCGTTTAGTAAGTCGAGGAAGTATATCAAATGCATCTCCTACAATCCCGTAGTCAGCTGCCTTAAAAAAAGGTGCTTCGGGATCAGTATTAATAACGCAGATAACCTTACTACTGCTCACACCTGCTAAATGCTGAATAGCTCCAGATATACCAGCTGCAATATATAAGTTCGGTTTTATAGTTATTCCTGTTTGGCCAACATGTTCACTGTGTGGTCTCCATTCCATGTCACTAACTGGTTTTGAGCATGCAGTTGCTGCTCCTAATGCCTCAGCCAAGTCTTCAACGAGATTCCAGTTTTCTGCACTTTTTAATCCTCTGCCAGCTGAAATTACGAGTTCAGCTTCAGTCAATGGTATTTTGCCTATTTCTTTTTCTGTTTTTACGATGTTAGTATTAACGTCTTCTTGTGAAATATTTATGTTATGTGATATAACCTCAGATGTGGAATCGTAAGTGTTAACTTGATATGAATTTGGAATTATAGAAAGTATCTTTTTGGCCTGATTAATCTGAATATGTGCAACAGCTTTGTTAGAAAAGGCTGTTGTTTTTACTTGAAATCCTTCTGAAGTATTTGCCATTCCAATTATGCCCGTAACAAGAGCAGCTTCTTGCTTAATAGCTATGAGTGGTGCAATTGATTTACCCGTGTATGTTTGAGATAATATGATAATTTGACCATCAATATTAGAGCTTAATTCACTTATAGTTTTGGCGTATGTATTTGGATTAAACGTCTTATAGACATCACCTTGAACATTAATTTCTTGATGAGCCCCATATTGACCGAGGTTTTCTGGACCTTTATCACCTATTGAAACAGCAATGCACGATGTACTGAGTTGATCAGCTAAATCTCTACCATAAGAAATTGCTTCAAAACTTGATTTTTTATATTTTCCGTTGTCGCTTTCTGCAAAAACTAATACTGCCATGATTAAAATAATTTTTCTTCGTTGTGTAAAATGTCAATTAAACTCTCTGCGTTTTCAACATCAATCAGTTTCACTCCAGTTTTGGAAGGAGGTAGTTCGTATTTAGTAACTTGGGTGTAATTAGATTCTCCGACAGCTTCTGTGACACTGAGAGGCTTGGATCTTGCCATCATTATCCCACGCATGTTTGGAATCCTAGGTTCACACAAGTCTTTTTGTGCACTAACTACACAAGGCATTGCAGACGAGACAGTTTCTCTACCACCATCAATATCCCGATTAGCCTCGATTTTATTATCTTTATATTCAAGCTCTGTAACAACATTGATGATAGGATAGTTCAAAATTTCTGCAATTAAACCTTGAACCATTCCTCCGTTGTAATCAATGGATTCTCTGCCTGTAAGAATCAAATCATATGAATTATCTTTAGCATGATGGGCTATTTGATGAGCGACAAACATTGCGTTGATGGGTTGGGCATCAACTCTGAATGCTTCGTTAGCACCCATAGCTAGTGCTTTTCTTATAACTGGCTCACAATCAGCTTCGCCAATAGTTATTACGTTAACACTGCCTGAGTTTGTTTCGGCAATTTCAATTGCTCGGGTTAAAGCAAGTTCATCGTAAGGATTAATTATGAATTGTACACCTGATTTATCAAAGATTGTATCGTTATCTTTAAAAGTTATTTTTGTTGTAGTATCTGGTACCACGCTAACACAGACTAATATTTTCATATAAAGAAATATTGTTTTTTTGTTATGCGAAAGTACAATTTATACTTGAAGATAATGTCTAACTTAGATAGAATTAAACAGATTAAACTAATTTTAAATGACTCTCCTAATGATGAGTTTTTGAACTACGCATTAGCTACGGAATATGTTTCTACAGGTCAATTAGAGGATGCTTTGGGACTATTTGAAAAGTTAGTATCTCAAAGTCCACAGTATTTTGCAACGTATTATCATCTAGGTAAACTTTATGAAAAGCTTGACGATCCAATCAATGCACAGAAATCCTATGAAAAAGGATTGGATGTGACAAAAAAAATGAATGAGAGACATGCAAATAATGAGTTAAGAGGTGCTCTTGATGAATTGCTTTATTAACTAATTACTAATAATAATTAAATGAAACTTCAACCATTAAACCCTAATTTTAAGGAAACTATTAAGCATAAACTGGAAGGCCAGCATTTTATGCACCTTATTGGTTTTGATATTACTCGTATAGATTGTGGAATCATTGAAGGGGAAATGTTACTTGAACAGAAACACCTTCAACAATTTGGTTTTGTTCATGGAGGAGCAACGTCAACTATTTTAGATATAACAATGGGCTTTGCAGCCTACTCAGTTGTACCTGAAGGTAAAGGCGTTGTTACAGCTAATATTACCATCGACTTCTTAAATCCGGGTGAAGGAGATAAAATTATAGCAATTGGAGAGGTTGAAAAAGCTGGGAATAGAATGGTTTTCACGCGAGGTAAAGTTTTTACTGAGAAAGACGGTAAACGAAAAATAATAGCATCTGCTAGATCTGTTATGGCAGTAGTTGATGTTGTTGATTAATTGATAGAGGTTGTATTTTTTTTAAAATTACCGTAAAATTTGCTTATAAATTTGCATAATCAAACATTATGAAGATAATTATTGCTGGTGCTGGAGAAGTAGGTTATCACCTTGCTAAATTACTTAGGAAAGAGTCTCATAGTATTGTGTTAATAGATACACGTGCATCAATATTATCAAGAGCCGATTCAGAATTAGATTTATTAACTATTCATGGAAATGCATACTCTATTAGTGTTTTGGATAAGGCAGGTGTTTCTGATGCAGATCTATTAATCGCAGTTACTTCCTCCGAAACAGCTAATTTGACTATCGCTACTCTGGGTAAACAGCTGGGAGCAAAAAAAACAATATCTCGAGTGAATAGCTCAGAATTCCACAAGTTGAAAGATAGATTAGATTTAGAACGTTTAGGAATAGATGTCGTTATTTCACCTGAAGAGTTAGCGTCCAAAGAAATCATTCGTTTATTGAGAAGGTCGGCATTTACAAATGCGTTTGACTTTGAGTTTGGTAAGTTAACATTATTAGGTGTATACTTGGAGGAGGGGAGTAGTATAATAAATAAAAAAGTTGGAGAGTTTGATTCCTTTGATTTAAAGAATCAATTCAAAATAATTGCACTTGAACGAAATGGAGTTCCAATAATACCTGACCAAGATTTTATTTATTATAAAAATGATCATGTTTTTTTTCTATGTCTACCTGCAGGAATAGAGCAAATTAGAGAAATCTGTGGTAAGCAAAAATTAGAGGTTAAAAATGTCATGATACTTGGTGGTGGTAACATTGGTCATAATGCAGCTAAAAAATTAAGTAGAAAGAAGCATGTTAAATTGATTGAATCAGACACTGAGCGTTGCCATGAATTAGCAGATTCTCTTCCAGATACATTAGTAATTAATGATGATGGCCACGATGTTCATTTGTTAGAAGACGAAAATATATCTGAAATGGACGCTTTTATAGCTGTTACAGGTAATTCAGAAACCAATATAATGAGTTGCTTAGTTGCAAAAAATCATGGAGTAAAGAAAACAATAGCCATGGTAGAAAATATTGATTACATTAATTTGTCTCAGACAATTGGTATAGATACGTTAATTAATAAAAAATTGATTGCTGCTAATAATATCTTTAGGTATGTTCGACGTGCTGACATCATTAATATAGCAGGTATTCATGGTATCGATGCCGAAGCTATAGAAATTCAAGTGAATGAAAATTCAAAAGTTACTGAAAAGACTATTGGTGAGTTGAAGCTACCTATTGATTCTATAATAGGTGGAATTATTCGAAATGATGAGGGTATTATTGCTTATCCTGCTTTTCAGATTGAAGCAAATGATAAGGTTGTTATTTTTGCTTTACCTGATTCAATCAAAAAAACATTAGCATATTTTAACTAATCTACTTTATGTTTCATTTTAAGGCCATATTGCATATTCTTGGAACATTATTGTTTTTTAACGGCATATTTATGGCAAGTATATTGCCAGTAAGTTGGTATACAGATTCATCAGATTTTAACGCCTTACTTTATTCCTCTGTGATATCATTTAATTCAGGTATAGTTATTTGGTTGTTAACCCGAAAAGTTAAAAAAGAATTATCTAAAAGAGATGGCTATATCATTGTAACTTTTGGTTGGCTTATCATGGGAATATCAGGTTCATTACCTTTTTTATTAAGTGGAACAATTAGTTCAATTCCATCGGCTCTTTTTGAAACAATTTCCGGTTATACAACTACTGGGGCTTCAATATTAAACGATATAGAAACATTGACTCCGGGCATTATGTTATGGAGAAGCATGACCCAGTGGATTGGGGGTATGGGAATAATTGTACTAACAGTTGCTATCCTTCCTTTGTTGGGTGTTGGTGGAATGGAACTTTTTGCTGCAGAATCTCCAGGACCTTCATCAGTAAAAATTCATGCTAAAATTACAGATACAGCCAAGAGACTCTGGTTAATTTATGTTTTCATAACTGGTGTCGAAGTTGTTTTATTAAAGTATGCTGGTATGACATGGTTAGACGCTCTAAATCATTCTTTTACTACTATAAGTACTGGTGGTTTTTCAACTAAAAATGCAAGTATTGCGGCTTTTGAAAACCCATTGATTGAATACATTATTACTGGGTTTATGTTAATTGGTGGAATTAACTTTACGATTATATATTTTTTATGTAAATTTTCATTTCGAAAAGCCATAGAGAATGAAGAGTTTAGGGTTTATTTAGGAATTGTTATTTCGTTCGTTGTTCTAATTACAACAACTCTAGTCTTAACGATGGATGAGCAGTTTGAAGAATCTTTTAGACTAGCTTTCTTTCAGGTAACAACTATAGTTACCACCACAGGTTTTTCAACTTCAAATTACGCTAACTGGACACCATTTGCGTATATGTTGATTGTATTTTTAATGTTTGTTGGTGGAAGTGCAGGTTCTACTGCTGGAGGTGTCAAAGTTGCAAGGCACTTAATCATTTTTAAAAATGCATACATAGAATTTAAACGCTTATTACACCCAAGAGGTGTTATTCGTGTTAGAATTAATAATCAGACTGTTGATTCAAAAAATGTATACAATGTGTTAGCTTTCTTCTTCATCTATCTTTTAGTTTTCGTTTTTGGATCACTTGTAATTTCTGGGTTTGGATATGATATTATTACATCAGCAGGTGCAAGTATTGCATGTTTGGGTAATATTGGTCCAGGTTTTGGTGGGGTAGACCCTAGTCATTCATTTGCTTTTTTTGGAGATGGAGCAAAATTATTTTTGTCATTCTTAATGTTACTTGGAAGACTTGAATTATTTACAGTTTTAATCCTTTTAACGCCAGCCTTTTGGTATAATGTCTAAAAAATGACAATTCAGTCATCTTAATTCTATTATTTTTGGAAAAATCTTAAGCTTAATGAACAATCTATTTTTAAAGATATTTACTTTTCTGGTCATAATTATATTTTCTGGACAAAGCCTTAACGCTCAGTCAAAATCAAATAAAGGTAAGGATTTCTGGGTTGGTTTTATGAAGCATCGTGAAGGTTCAAAATCAAAAACTTCTTTATACATTACAGGTGATAAAAATACGTCTGGAACTGTCTCAGTTCCAGGTCAGTCTTGGTCACAGAACTTTACGGTCACTGCAAATTCAGTAACAGTGGTCACAATTCCATCAAGCCAATCCTATAATGATTGCTCAGATTGTATCACAAAAAAGGGCGTACATATAACATCTCTTAAAGATGTTATTGTGTATGCACACCATTATCAAGATAACCAATCTGATGCTACTCTTGTTCTACCAACTAGGACACTTGGTAAAGACTATTATATAGTTGGCTATAATCAAGTTTCTTCTGGATCAACAGGAAGAAATACATTTGGTATTGTTGCAGTTAAAGATAATACAAGGATTAAAATTACACCTAAACAATCAATCTCCAAAAGTGGTGGAGGTACATTACCAGCCAATGTTCCATATTATATTACTCTAAATGAAGGGGAGTTTTATCAAGGGGCAGCAAGCAGTGGAGCTTTTTCTGCAGATTTAACGGGTAGTAGAATAGAGGTTATAGACACTGGTGCAAATGCAAATTGTCGAACTGTTGCAGTTTTTTCAGGAAGTTCTTACCTATCTATTAACTCGGGCTGTGGCGGTTTTGCTTCAGGAGATAATTTAATTGAACAAATGTACACAACCAATTCATGGGGTAGTAGATTTGTACTTGTTCCTGCTCTTGGTAGAACAAGTGATAATTTTAGGTTTGTAGCTGCTGAAGATAAAACTGAAGTTGTCATATTTAATCCAGCTGCACCACCTAATATATTATACTTGAATAAAGGTGAATTTGGTGAGGTTAAAAATTTATCGTCTGTTAGAAATGTAATTTCTACTAAACCAATAATGGCAGTTCAGTTTCAACTTACTGCTTCTTGTGATGGATTCAGAAATCGAACTGGTGATCCATCAATGACAATACTTAATCCTTTAGAACAGACATTAAAAGATATTACCTTATACTCCAGTAGCTTTTTTGATATTGATAATCATTATATAAATGTGGTCATACCTACATCTGCTTCCTCGACATTTACAGTAGATGGTGTTGCAAAAACTTTTACAGCTGTACCAAATAATCCAAATTATAGTTATGCTCGTTTTGCTGTTAGTTCTGGTAATCATAGGTTAAAAGCATCTACAGGCTTTATCGCAACAGCATACGGTGAGGGGAGATATGAAAGTTATGGATATGCTGCAGGAGCCAATGTTAAAGATTTGACAGCCACTGCTAGTGTTACTAATTCAGCTTTAAATACAGAATTATCATCTTGTGTTGGTAGGTCAACAAAATTTCGAGGATTTGCTGAGTATAATGCAACAAGGTGGAAATGGTTTTTTGGTGATGGTGATACT
>JAQWZS010000238.1 GCA_029253325.1 Bacteroidia bacterium | reverse complement strand
CTTCTATTATAAAATTTTTGGAGAAAAAGTCTCCTTTGACTTAACTGCCGGAGTGATGTTGTGGCCCATTGTTTTTGTTTTAACAGATATCATTAATGAATACTTCGGAATTAAAGGTGTTCGGTTTTTGTCTTTTCTGACGGTAGCACTTATTAGCTATGCCTTTATGGGAGTTTATTTTGCTATCAATTTATCTCCAGCCTCCTGGTGGATTGAAAGTGCTGCATCTTCAGGAATTCCAAATTTTCAAAAAGCATTTGAAAAAATATTCGGTCAAGGTTTATGGATAATAGCTGGTTCTCTTACTGCTTTTTTAATTGGGCAAATTGTGGATGTACGTGTTTTTCAAAAACTTAAATCAATTACGGGAGAAAATAAAATATGGCTAAGAGCTACTGGAAGTACCTTAATCAGCCAACTCATCGACAGTTTTGTAGTTTTATTTATCGCCTTTAAAATTGGTGCTGATTGGAGTTGGAGCCTTTTTCTTGCTGTAGGAATAAGTAATTATATCTTCAAATTTGTCATTGCCGTTGCCATGACACCTTTCGTTTATCTTTCTCATGCAATTATTGATAATTTTTTAGGAAATGATCTAGCTTTAAAGATGAAAAAAGAAGCTTCCAATATGGGTTAATTATTGAACACGTACTGAATAATGTTTGCCCCCATTTGAAGTGATTGCAGTCTTTTATCAGGACTATCATCATAAATCCCCTTGTCTTCCCAACCATTTCCTAAATCACATTCGTAGTCATAAAAGCACACTAATCTGCCTTTGAAAATTAATCCAAATCCTTGAGGTGGTTTTCCGTCATGCTCGTGGACTTTTGGTAGACCTTTTGAAAATTTATACTTCTGATTATAAATTGGATGATCAAAGGGTAATTCAATGAATTCAAGTTCGGGGAACACCTTTTTCATCTCTATTCTTACAAATTTATCCAACCCATAATTATCATCGATGTGTAAGAAACCTCCTGCCATTAGGTAGCTTCTGAGGTTTTCTGCATCTGATGGACTAAAAATTACATTGCCATGTCCAGTCATATACACGTATGGATAATTAAAAATTTCTTTACTCCCGACCTCTACCACTTCATCAGCAGGATTGATGGAAGTATATAAAACTGAATTACAAAAAATAGCCAAATTTGAAAGAGCTGTTCGATTAGCGTACCAGTCTCCACCTCCATCATATTTAAGCTTTGCTATTTTAATAGTAAACTGATAGCTAAACCCAAGAGTCAAGAACAAAACAAACACGACGAAAAATTTATTCATATGAATTTTAACCATCGTTATCATATTTGTTGAAACCTTGACAGTGCAACTATAGCTGCGGTTTCCGTTCGTAATCTAAAATTTCCAAGATCTAAACCTTTAAAATCGTGATTAAAAGCCTCTTGAACTTCATCTCGTGAAAAGTCACCCTCAGGACCAATTAAAATTAATTGGTTTGAGGAACTATTTGAAGAACCATGATCTTTCGAAAAATCATCATAACAATGAGCAATAAACTTGGATTGAAAATCTAATTTAATTACATCCATAAAATCCATTTCTAAAACCTTTGGTACATAAAAATGTAAACTCTGCTTTACGGCCGAAATAATTTTCTTCTCGAGTCTATCTATATTGGTTCTTGTACGTTCAGTATTAGATGTATTCATTAGTACAATTTTGTCCGAACCAATTTCAACTAATTTCTCAATCATCCATTCCAGTCTATCCCTATTTTTTGTTGGAGCTATTGCAATGGTTATGTTTTCTGATTTTTCATAAAATTCTGAATCTAGGATGGTACATTGCACACTCCGCTTATTCATCTTATCAATACCGCATTTATACAAGTTTCCGTGACCATCAATTACTCGAATGATCTCGCCTACTTTTTTCCTTAATACTAATGAGCAATGAATAGCCTCTTGTTCTTCAAGCGTTAAACACTCCCCATTAACATTTACGGTATAATATAGATTATTCAAGGCTGACACATAAAAATTTCTAGTCCAATGCCTTCAATTCGCTGACTAATTCTGTAAGTACTTTTTTAGCATCCCCAAATAGCATGCTTGTCTTATCTCTAAAGAATAACTCATTTTGTATGCCTGCATAACCAGCATTCATACTTCGCTTATTTACCACAACATGTTTGGCATTTTCAACTTCGAGGATTGGCATACCAAATATAGGACTCGTAGGGTCTGTCTTAGCTGCTGGATTCACAACATCATTAGCACCAACTACAAGTACTAAATCTGTTTGAGAAAATTCAGGATTCACATCCTCCATCTCCTTAAGTTTGTCATAATCGACATTACTCTCAGCGAGCAATACATTCATATGTCCTGGCATTCTTCCTGCCACAGGATGAATTGCATATGCCACTTCAACACCACGGTCTTCAAGCAACTGCTCTAATTCTTTGATAACATGTTGTGCTTGAGCAACCGCCAAACCATATCCGGGAACAATCAATATTTTGTTGCTATAATTCATTTGAACAGCAAGGTCACTTGGACCAACTTCTTTAACTGTACCTTGAGAACCGTCACCTGATGATTGATGAGCTTCTCCCTCACCAAAAGCACCAAATATTACATTGAACAATGGTCTGTTCATAGCCTCACACATAACAAGCGTGAGCAATGTTCCTGCACTGCCCACAAGAATACCTCCTGTAAGCATTACTTGGTTTCCATATAAGAATCCACCAAACGCGGCTGCCAAACCAGTAAATGAATTTAATAATGAAATAACAACTGGCATATCTGCTCCACCAATCGGAATAACAAAAAGAATCCCGTAAAGTATAGCAGCTGTAAAAAGCCCGTACAAGTGAGTCTCATTATGAGTACCAGACCAAACAATAAAAGCTGAATAAGCAAATAATCCTATTAGGATAAGTGTGTTAAGGATATTGTATTTTGGTAATCGAATTGCATTTTTCAGACTTCCATTCAATTTAGCCCAAGCGATTATACTTCCACTAAAAGAAACTGACCCAATAACCATACCGGCTAGAATAATAGCAATATTGGTTGGACTATCTAAATTATGGTGAAATTCTACTAGTCCAATAAGTGCAGCACAAGCACCTCCCATACCATTGAATAATGATACCAGTTCGGGCATTTTGGTCATTTGAACACGCTTGGCTGTTAACCAGCCTACCACGGTACCTAATCCAATTGCTCCAAAAATTAAACCGTAAATTAATAAATTGACTTCGCCTTCATGAAGAAATATTGTGCCTAATATGGCAACAACCATTCCTGCAGCAGCTAAGATATTACCATTCCTTGCGGTTTTGGGATTACTCAACATTTTTAGTCCCAAAATGAAGGTGACTGATCCAAATAAATAGATGATATGTATGATGTCTAAATTCATTATTTCTTCTTTTTAAACATTTCTAACATTCTATCTGTCACAACAAACCCACCAACAACATTCAATGTCCCTAGAAAAACAGCAATAAAACCAAGTACCATAGCAACATAGTTTGTTGGTTCTGAATTGAGCATAACGATAATTGCTCCAACTACCACAACTCCGTGAATTGCATTTGCTCCCGACATGAGTGGTGTGTGCAAGACTGCGGGTACTTTTCCGATAACCTCTACACCTACAAAAACCATCAAGACCACAATAAAAATCATGTCTTTGTTTTGGGTGAAAAACTCTATTATTTCATTCATTATATAAGTTCTTTTTTAATTAAATATTGTTCACTACAAGTGTTTCTTTAGTAATCTCATCCTCCATATCCCACTTGAATTTACCCTCTTCAACTAAATGGGCTAAAAATGTATCAATATTTCTACTGAGTAGTTCACTTGCATTGGTGGGTAATTGAGCGGGGAAATTACTCACTCCTACAATTTTTACACCTTGGTGATGAACAACTTCATCTGGCTTACTAAGTGCGGTATTACCTCCCTTAGCTACTGCCATATCAACAATAACAGAGCCATTTTTCATCATTTCAATTTGTTCTTTACTAATTAGAACCGGAGCTTTTGCTCCTTGTACCAAAGCAGTTGTAATAACAATATCTGCTTGTGAAAGTGACTTATTGACAACTTCTTTTTGCTTGGCAAGGTAATCTTCTGATACTTCTTGTGCGTATCCTCCTTCTACTTTTACTCCGTCATCTTCGACTATCAAAAATTTGGCTCCCAACGACTCTGTTTGTTCTTTACATTCTAACCTCACATCCGTTGCCTCCACAATAGCTCCAAGTCTTTTGGCAGTTGCAATTGCTTGGAGACCAGCTACACCTACACCAAATATTAATACTTTACTGGGTGTGATCGTGCCAGCTGCTGTCATTAGCATTGGAAATATTTTGCCCGCATTGTCTGCTCCACAAATTACTGCTTTGTATCCAGACAAATTACTCTGAGAACTGAGCACATCCATGCTCTGTGCACGACTTATTCGAGGCATCGCATCTAGACTAAGAGCTGATAAACCTTTTTCTTTGAGCTCTACCATCAAATCTTCATTCAGTCGATGGAATAATTGTGATAACCAAATTTGACCCTTTTTTAAATGTTTTAAATCATTTTTTGATGGCGGATTAATTTTTACAATAACATCCGAGTTCACAATGGCATCCTTCGATGTTTTGGCAATTGTAGCTCCAAACTTTTTGTACTCATCATCTGTAAAAGCAGCATGCTGTCCAGCATTGGTTTCAATGCTTACCTCAAAGCCTAACTTGATCAATTTTTGGACAGACTTAGGCACTACTGCCACGCGAGTCTCTCCGTCATCTGTTTCTCTTAATATCGATAGTTTCAAAAGAATAATTATTTAGGGTGTAAAAATAGGATAAGTCCTCTTTATGAGAAAATATATCACGCAAAATTAATAATTAAGAACTTAGATAACTTATCAACTTAAAATATACTAAAATCAATATCTCTTATGAAAAAAAAAGGAGCCCATGAAATTCACAGGCTCCTCTTTATTATTTAAAAATTACTAATTATAACTTTTGTACTTGACGTCTTATCTGATGCCCTTGTGTATCAATCACTAAAACATAGTTCCCAGATGGTAATTCCTTAAGATTTACTTCATACTTATTTTGTGACTTAGTAAATTTCACCTCATACTCCTTACCTAAAACATCATACATAGATATTCCACCTATTAACTGACCATTCTCCATTATGATTTGAATCACATCACTGGTTGGATTAGGATAAATAACAACGGTCTCATTACTCAAGTCATTAACAGAAGACAGAACCACTGAAATACAATCTGAAGTATCTAAACAACCTGACTCGGTCACCTCCACAGCATATTCCCCATCTTTGCTAGGAACGTATCGTTGACTAGTGGCTCCACTAATTACTGAATGATTATTCTTACAATCCAACCATTGATAGCTACCTCCAGAAGATGCAATCAAGGTGTCTTCGCTCTTGGTTACATGATTATCCACCATTATAATCGTCAAATTAAATGTCATGATACTGTCGCATCCTGCTGAGTTAAGTATTGTATCTAAATAGGTGCCTGATGTAGTCCATACTTTTCCACTTGGGGAAATGTATGAATTACAAACCGATTCGGTAATTACACCTTGTGTCTCTGTCAAAATTGTCAAATCAATTGTAATCACACTATCGCACCCTGAGGCATTGGGTATTGTATCTAAGTATGTATCACTAGAGGTCCATAACTTGCCACTTGGGGAAATGTATGAATTACAAGCTAATTCTGAAATACTATAATCTGAAGACTTTGTTATAGTAACTTCGTAAACGATTACACTATCACAACCTACAGCATTGGGTATAGTATGAGTATATGTTCCTGACTCTGTCCAAAAGCCTCCACTGGGAGATTCTATTGAGTCACAAACAAACAATGTTTCAAGGCTACTTGAATTTGGTTTGATAGTCAAATTAATTGTAATCACACTATCGCACCCTGCTGCATTGGATATCGTATCGTTGTATGTGCCTGATGTTGTCCAAAGTTTATTATTAGGTGAAGTATAACTTCCACAAGCTGATTCAGTAATTGAACTTGATGTCTCGCTGCAAGAAGGGCTATACTCAATGAGGTAATAAAGCGTATTACTTGCATCTACATCATTCCACTGTCCCGCAGTACCAAGCCAAAAAGACGGGAAATTAACTGGCCATTGAGTAAGAGCTAACCCTAATGCGTCTTGGTTTCCAGCATCATCTGGTTCAGCTTGTACACCACTGTTATCGATACCCCAATTTTGATAACTTCCTGCTACGGATGATCCACTAAAAATTCCATTCCAAAATGAAGTAAATGGCCCTATATTATCACCATTCCAAACCCAAGTACCCTCTGTTCTAAGGTCATTTCCTCCTAGCCAAATATAAGAACCACCCCCACCATCAGGTGCCACAGTCTGAGACAATGTAATGCCTGCAGCCGGATTCGATAATGCATTAAAAATAGCTGTGTTTTCAGCAACACTTTCTATGTGTGCCAAAAAACCACCTTGAGATGCGGCACATGTAGCTGCTTGTGTCCATGTTTGATTTTCTCGAACTAATTCATAATTCGTACCATTAACTGTATAGGGATGCTGCTGGGATTCCCACATTGTTGAGCAAAAGAATAGAAGTGTAGAGATACTACACCCACAATGAGTAATAATTTTTTCATATCGTTTTTAAATAAGTTATTAAATAAATGTTAGCGTTTTCAAACCATTCAAATAGTCATCTGTTCGCCATAATCAAGTACAATGTTAAGCCATACTATATTATCATTCCATGGTTCACTTTGTAATCTTTTTGTAAAGATTAAAAAAGAATCAAAAAAAAGAGTCGTCCAATAATTGGACGACTCTGAATTTAAATTATGTTATTCTACTAGAAGGAGTTATTTAACCTCTTCAAAATCAACATCTTCTACATCTTTAGCATCTTCTCCAGCTGAAGATGATTCTTCTGCAGAACCTGTACCTGAAGCATCAGCTCCTCCCTCAGCACCAGCTTCTTGTTGGGCTGCATAGATGTCTTGAGATGCCGCTTCCCATGCCTTGTTTAAGGTTTCCATATGGGCATCTATTGCTTCTAAATCTCCAGCAGTATGAGCTTTTTTGAGCTCTTCTTTAGCTGATTCAATCGCTGATTTTTTATCCTCAGGAATCTTATCTCCGTACTCGGATAACTGCTTTTCAGTAGAAAAAACTAAGTTATCTGCTGAATTCAATTTATCTATTTTTTCTTTTTCAGCTTTGTCAGCATCAGCATTTGCCTCTGCTTCTTTTCTCATCTTTTCAATTTCTTCCTCACTCAATCCAGAGCTCGCCTCAATTCGAATGTTTTGTTCTTTGCCAGTACCTTTATCTTTTGCACTTACATTCAAAATACCATTAGCATCGATGTCGAAAGTTACTTCAATTTGAGGCACTCCTCTTGGTGCAGGTGGCATTCCGTCTAAATGGAATTTCCCAATCGTACGGTTGTCTTTTGCCATACTTCTCTCACCCTGAAGTACGTGAATCTCAACGCTCGGTTGATTATCTGCCGCAGTCGAGAAAACTTGTGATTTTTTAGATGGAATAGTTGTATTAGACTCTATTAGTGTAGTAAATACTCCTCCCATTGTTTCAATACCTAAAGAAAGTGGAGTTACATCCAAAAGAAGTACATCTTTCACTTCTCCTGTCAATACTCCTCCTTGGATTGCAGCACCAATGGCAACAACCTCATCAGGATTCACTCCTTTTGATGGTGTTTTACCGAAGAACTTTTGAACTTCTTCTTGTATTCTTGGAATACGCGTACTTCCTCCTACTAAAATCACTTCATCGATATCTGATGGAGAATAACCTGCATCTTTTAATGCTTGCTTACATGGCTCCATGCTTCTTCGAATTAGCTCATCTGCAAGTTGCTCGAACTTTGCTCTACTGAATGATCTTACTAAGTGTTTTGGACCACTATCTGTAGCTGTGACGTATGGTAAATTAATTTCTGTTTGAGTGGAGCTAGATAGCTCAATCTTAGCTTTTTCAGCAGCTTCTTTTAGTCGTTGAAGAGCCATTGGATCTTTTCTGAGGTCCATATTCTCATCTGCCATGAATTCTTCGGCTAACCAATCAATAATCACTCGGTCAAAATCATCTCCACCCAAGTGGGTATCTCCATTGGTTGATTTTACTTCAAATACACCATCACCTAGTTCAAGGATAGAGATATCAAAAGTTCCACCTCCCAAATCATAAACCGCAATTTTTTGGTCTACATCTTTTTTATCTAAACCATAAGCCAATGCAGCAGCAGTTGGTTCGTTTACAACACGTTCTACTTTCAAACCTGCAATCTCTCCTGCTTCTTTGGTAGCTTGTCTCTGGCTATCGTTAAAATAAGCAGGAACTGTAATTACTGCTCTATCAACTGAAGTACCTAGATAATCTTCAGCTGTTTTCTTCATTTTCTGAAGAACAATAGCAGAAATTTCTTGTGGTGTGTATTTACGGTCACCGATAACCACACGAGGTGTAT
>JAQWZS010000236.1 GCA_029253325.1 Bacteroidia bacterium | reverse complement strand
ATTAAAGTTTAGGTTGAATTTAGACTTTCAAAAGAGTACATTTTAAGTTATAATAATTACACCATCACTTCCTTAAATTTAGCAATTACATGACTAAGACAATCGTCAAAATTATCTGTGTTTTGAATCACATAATCAGACTCTTTTTTGTGGGGCTTTAGAAACTGATCATAGGCAGGTTTCACATGATTATCCCACTGATACATTACTTCTTCATGAGTCATTCCTCGCTCATTGGTGTCTCTCTTCAACCTTCTATCCAACGTAACATCTTCATCTGCATCTATATACAAACGATAATCATACATGGAATTCAACCCCTTATCTGCAAATACGAAGAGACCTTCTAATAATATAATGGGTGCTGGTTGGTAGACAATCTGTTTTGGAAAAATATCTGGATTGTTGAATGTGTATTCGACAATTTGAACCGTTTGACCTTTAAGAAGTTTTCTAATGTCTTTTTTAATGCGTTTAAAATCAATACCTGTAGGATGATCAAAGTTAACAATTCCATTTTCATCCCTAAGTTGTTCTGATAAGCACTTGTAATAGTGATCTTGTGATATAACACACACTTTATTATTGCCAAATTCTTTGCTAATCTGACGAATAAAAGTAGTCTTACCAGAAGCACTGCCTCCTGCCAAACCTACCAAAAATGATGTGCTATTTTTCACATTACGAAAGTAAATAATGTCGGATGATGTTGAATCATATTTATCTTGATTTTTTCACCAATGTAGTCATCCCCCTAAAAACAGATGAAATGATAGGAAAATCCGATAAAACTACGGAAACTATTTGTGTTTTATAAGTTTCCAAATTTAACTTTGCACCTTACTTTTGGACGAATCATACAAAATATTAGAAGAGGCAAAACAACTTTTTATGCGAATTGGCATCAAAAGTGTTAGCATGGATGATATTGCTCAGATACTTCGTATTAGTAAAAAAACGATTTATAAATGTTTTATAGATAAACAAGACTTAGTAAATCGAGTAATTGAGGAGAAAATAAATTTTGAAAAATCAACCTTAAAAAAGTATGCGAACAGTAATAAAAATGCTATTCAACGCATGATTGATTTTAGTCGATACATCAGTCAGTCTAAAAAAGATCTAAACCCAACCATGATTTATGATATGCAAAAATTTTATCCTGATCAATGGGCAAAAATGGAAGAATTCAGAACAGACTATTTTAAGGATACCGTAAAAAACAATATAAAACATGGCATTAAATCAGGGCTGTTTCGCTCAGATATTAATGCAGAGATTATAGCTCTTATGTACATTACTTTAGTTAGTGGCATGGTAAAACAATTTACGTCTGCTGAGAACAATTATCAATTTCAGACGATTCATTTTCAGATGGTTAGCTATCATTTGCATGGAATATGTACGGAAGAGGGAAGAACATACTTAAAACAACACATCAACGAAATAACAGACCAATCATGAAATATCTATTATCGCTAATTATCATACTCTCAAATTTTTATGGGTTTTGCCAGAAATCAGAGGTATTATCATTATCGCTTGAGGATGCCATTGCGATGGCAAAACAAAAGAATACTGACATTTTAAATGCTGATTTAGACATTAAATATGCCCAGCATCAAGTAACCGAAGTATTATCAAATGGATTACCACAAATAAATGGGAGTGCAGACTTCAACCACACCTTTGAAATTCCTACTCAAATTATTCCTGGGGATTTTGTAGGACAACCAGGCACTACCATAGCCGCTCAATTTGGGGTTCCTTTCAACGTGAATGCTGCCGTTGGTGTCAATCAGCTACTTTTTGACGGAACATTTTTTCTTGGCTTAAAGGCTTCCTCTGAGTTTGTAAAAATCAGTAAGTTAAGTTCTTCATCCGCTGAAATTGATGTCAAAGAAGCAGTGTGCAAGGCTTACTATATGGTATTGATTGCAGAACAAAATTTAAACCAATTGCAATCAAGTTATCAAAATATGATGCGACTCAAATCGGAGACAGAGGCAATGTATAAGGCCGGATTTGCAGAGCAATTGGACGTTGACCGAATCGGACTTGCACTATCAAATTTAGATGTAAACCTCACAAGAGTCAATAACCAAACCCAACTTACGCAGCAACTTCTTTTGAACACAATCGGAATAAATATTAATCAAAATATAGAGCTTACCACTCCTCTTCCTTCTGAAGTTGAAGAAAGTATTTTAACATCAAATTTTGATCCCAATAACCGAATTGAAATAAAGTTGTTGGATCAACAACAACTAATGAACGAACTTGACCTTAAACGCTTTAAAGTAGGATATATGCCTAGCTTATATGGTAATTTCTCCTATGGATCAAGTACATTTGGTGGAGAAAATAAGTTTTCTGAATTAGGCACGGATTGGTATGGCAACGGTAGATATGGCGTTGGTCTTAAACTGCCTCTATTTGATGGTTTATACAAGAAATCTAAAATTGATCAGGCTAAAATAAAAATCAAGAAAACAGAAAATACAAGAAGTCAAGCTCTAAGAGGTATCAACCTGGAACTAAACCAATCCAAGAATGCATATGAAGAAGCTAAAAAAACGCTTCAACTTCAAAAGCGAAACAAGCAGCTTGCTGAAGACATTTACCAAACAACCTCCATTAAATTTAAAGAAGGTGTAGGTAGTAGTTTTGAAATGGTTACGGCAGACAACGAGTTTACTCAAGCTAAAATAAATTATCTAAATGCACTATACCAACTAAATATTGCCCATATTAACTTACAAAAAGCATTTGGAATACTTTAAACTAAGACTTTTAATAAAACACCTAGACAACATACACATGAAAAATATATTCATACTACTTATCATTTTTTTAGCTGCATCATGTGGCAATAAAGATTTAACAGAAATTCAAGAAAAACAAGAAAAACTAACTCAAAAAGAGAAAGATCTAGTTACACTTAAAAAAGAAATATTGGATCTCAAACGAGAAATTCAGTCGTTAGACACCAATGCACGAGATAATGCTATTGCAGTAATGGCAATAGAAATAAAAAAAGGTGTTTTCAAAAATCCATTTGAAGTCCAAGGTATTGTCAAATCGGATCGAAATGTACTCGTTTCGCCTGAGGTACCTGCAAAAATTATTCGTCTACATATTAAAGAAGGTCAAAAAGTCTCAAAAGGTCAAGTAATTGCAACATTAGATGGTAGCATAGCAGATGCTCAAATAAACGAATTAGAGGGGAGCATCGAACTTGTAAAACTCAATTTCGAAAAACAAGAACGTCTGTGGAATAAAAATATAGGCAGTGAAATGCAGTACCTTCAGGCAAAAAATCAATATGAACAATTGCAAAATGCTATCCAAACTGCACAAACACAACTAGGAAAATATTCGCTTCGTTCTCCAATCAGTGGTACAGTTGATGAAGTCATGGCCAATGAAGGAGAATTTGTTGGAAGTATGACTGGTGGGCCTGTGGCTCGTATCGTAAACTTGAGTGACATCAAAATTGTAGCATCTGCCTCCGAAACTTATTTGGGTAAATTAAAAGTCGGACAAGAAGTTAGTCTCTCTTTTCCATCCATTCAATTAAACACCACTGAAAAAGTTTCTGCCATAAGTAATGTGATTAATCCAAACAACAGAACTTTTTCATTCTATGTAAAACCGACCAAATACATCAAAATGATGAAGCCTAATCTATTAGCTATGATAACTGCCCACGATTATGAAGCAAATGATGCAATCAGCGTTCCAACAAAGCTGATTAGAGTAGCTAATAATCAGCACTTCATCTATACTATAAAAACAAATGGTAATAAAAGAATTGTTCAAAAAAGCATCATTCAAATTGACAAGCAATTCCCTAACAAAACAATCATCAAATCAGGACTTACTCCTGGCGATATGGTGATAACTGAAGGTGTAAACTCAGTAATTGTTGGCGATGAAGTAAAAATTATTACTGAATAATTTAAATCAAAATCATGTCAAAAAAAATCAACGAGATTATAAAAGAATTCAAGCTTTCATCGTGGGCTGTTAATAACAAAATATCAGTCTATGTTATCATTGGCATTATTACTTTTATTGGTATAAATAGCTATGATTCTATGCCAAAAGAAAGTTTTCCTGAGGTAAAACAACCCATTGTTTACATCAATACTGCTTATCCTGGTAATTCACCAGTGGATATGGAAAACTTGATATCCAGACCTATTGAAAAAGAAATCAATACGATATCTGGACTCAAGAAACTTACTAGTACTAATATTCAAGATTTTTCAATCATTGTAGCAGAATTTGAGCTGAGTGTTAAGGGGGAAAAAGCGGTATTAGAGGTCAAAGATGCTATCGATCGTGCAAAAATTGATTTACCTAATGATTTACCAGCAGACCCAAGCGTCATGGAAATGGACTTCTCTGAATTTCCAGTAATGAACGTAAATGTATCTGGTGATTATCCTCAAAATAAACTCAAAGAATATGCGGAATACCTTCAAGATGAAATAGAAAACTTGTCAGCTATTTCTTCGGTAGATATTACTGGGCTTTCGGAAGAAGAAGTTGAAGTTTCGATAGACCGAGTAAAAATGGAGGCTTTAGAGATCTCATTATATGATGTAGAAAGTGCCATCGTAAATGAGAATGTAACCATGTCTGGTGGCGATATTAAAAGTATCGAAGGATCAAATATTACTCGAAGAAACATTCGAATTGACGGGGAATTTAAAGACTGGAGAGACCTTGAAAATATTATCATCAAAAATGAGTTTCAAAACATCGTCTATCTGCGAGACATCGGAACTGTAAACTTCGGCCAGAAAGAAGCAACCAGTTATGCCAGATTAAATAGTAATCCTGTTGTGACTCTAGATATCAAGAAAAAAAGTGGGGGTAATCTAATTGAAGCAGCAGCAAGTATTCAAAATATTGTTAAAAAAGCTAAAGCTGGAATCTTCCCAAAAGATCTAGATGTTGTCATCACAAATGACCAAAGTAAAATGACCAAAAACATGATTACTAATTTGGAGAACAGCATAAT
>JAQWZS010000234.1 GCA_029253325.1 Bacteroidia bacterium | reverse complement strand
TCTTCATTTGAATTTAATACTTGGTTAATTAATTGATATACAAGAGGGGAGTGGACACCGTGTTTTCCTTTAGAGGATAAGAAATATCGGAGATATTTTAAGGTGATTTTTATCTTGCTATATGGAGTTGTGTCAATCACCTAAAATAGTCTATGATTCATCAGGTTGGGATGCCTTAGAATTATTTCTAAGGACTTGCTTAATAGTGCTCAACTCCTTTTTGAGTCGATCAATATGTTTTTTAGTTTTATTGATTTTTTGCTCAAATTCTTTGAGCATTTTATCTGCTGTTTTCGAAGCAGCAAAAAATGACATATTAGTTTCAATGCTTGATATCTCCTCGTTTAAACTTGTGATTTTTCGTTGGATGTTACGCTCTTCTTTCTCAAGTGCTTGGCTACCTTGACTAGAGTTAATAATCTCAGAATAGTGTTCTTTAAGGTTTGTAGCCTTTTGTTCCTCTATCTGTTGGCTATACTTCTTGTAAACAGCATTGCTAGCCGTATCATAAGCCTCATTAACTCTATTGAGGTGTTTGTGAGGTATGAACCCAATAGCTCTCCAAGTAGCGTTAATTTTTTTCAATGATTGGAAGGCAGTTTTATTCTCCGTTTCGCTTGAAGCAAGTTCTTGAAGCTGAGCGATGAGTTCTTCTTTTTTCTTGAGGTTTTCGCCTTCTAGTTCTTGTTTACCCGCATTAGCTTTGTTTTTGGCATCAAAAAAGAAGTCACATGCTGCTCTGAATTTTTTCCAAATCTTTTGATTGTATTTATCGGGCACAGGACCGATTTTTTTCCATTCTGCTTGAATTTGAATCATTTTTTTTGCTGTGCTTCCCCAATCAGTACTAGACTTAAGTTTCTCAACCTGTTGACAAAGGGTTTCTTTGGCTTTTAAGTTTTCATTTCTTTGCTCATTAAGTTCATTGAAAAATATTTTTTTCTGGCTAAAAAAATCATTGCGATTGCCATTGAAATTTATCCAAACAGCATCTTTATTTGATTTTGGTACAGGGCCAATCTTTTTCCATTCGGTAAATAAATCATCAAATTGTTTACTTTTTTCTGACCACTCTTTAGGTGATCTAGCCAGAACAGCATTAATAAGTATTGCTTTTTCTAGAAGTATCTCTTTCTTTTTAAGGTTTTCTATTTTATTGTTTTCAAGTTCTTCAATGATTTTTTGCTTTGCTTCATGAACAGCATCGGAAGCTTTTTTGAATGCTTGCCATATTGGTTCATTACTTTCTTTAGGTACAGGCCCCGTATTTTTATATTCTTCATGGTATTTATTGAGCATGATGAAGCATCTCTTTATTGATTTTTCATCCATAAGACCTTCTACTTTTTTAGTTAGCTCAATTTTGTAGGCAAGATTCTTTTGACGATCTAACTCCTTGAGTTCTATATTTATACTATGATTATCATAAAACTTATTTTGTAGGAGATTGTATTTGTCCCAAAGTTCGTTTACAGATTCTTTTGGAAGTATTCGAATAGCTTTCCATTCTTTTTGAATCTCTTTAACTTCATTGATAGTCTCTAGTGTCTCATCTTGACTAACGATCTCCTCTAGTCTAACCAGCAACTTTTTTTTGAGTTCTAGATTCTTTTTCTTTTCAAGTTCAATTCGATCTTTCTCTTCTTTTAATGCTTGTTTTATCTGCTCTTCTATACCTCGAATTTGTTCAATCAAATGTTGTTTTGAAAAAGTAAATTCAGTATCAGCATCATTTTCTTGTTTTTTGAACGCATCATATTCTTGATCTTTTTCAGTATTGTACTTTTCATAAAACTTTCTTCGGATTAAACTGAATTGATCCGAGGCCATTTTTGGCGTTTTAACGAGCAATTCTTTTGCTATCTCTAGTAATTCATATAATGATTTGTCTTGAAGTATTGAAGGATCAAACGTTTCGCTGATGGCATCCACACTAATTGTAGGTGCTTTTTGAACATCAGTATCCTTTGCAATACTTGTTACCTCAGATGTCTTCTTTTCTGTAGGTTGGTCAGCATTAGTTAAGTTTTCTTCACTCATATTTATTAAAAAAAGAGTGCAAAAATGGTACATTTGAGGCAAAATGCCAACATTACCTGATAATAGTAAAGTCAAGATTGTAGAGTGTCCTAGAGATGCTATGCAAGGTATCCTTGATTTTATTCCTACATCACAAAAGGTGAGCTATATCAATGCTTTATTAAAGGTAGGATTTCATACATTGGATTGTGGTAGTTTTGTGTCACCTAAAATGATTCCTCAGATGAGGGATACAGAGCAAGTTCTTAGATCTATTGATTTATCCAATACATCTACATTATTATCTGTAATTGTGGCGAATAATCGTGGAGCTGATGATGCTGTAAAACACGATCAAATTCAATATTTAGGTTTTCCTTTTAGTATCTCTGAAACTTTTCAAAAAAGAAATACGAATAAGACAATTTTAGAGTCTTTTGATATGGTAAAGTACATTTTAGATGCTTGTGATGCAAATGATAAGCAAATGGTGGTTTATATTTCAATGGGTTTTGGGAATCCTTATGGAGACGATTGGAATTCGGGTATAGTTAATGATTGGATTGGGAAATTAGTTGATCTGGGAGTTAATCAGTTTTCTTTATCAGATACTGTGGGTGTGTCGGATGAAGAAAGTATTGAGACCGTTTTTGGGAGTCTAAAAACACATTTTAAAACACTAGATGTGGGAGCACACTTTCATACAACTCAAGAAGCATGGAAAGCAAAGGTAAGTTCCGCTTACAAGCATGGCTGTAGAAAATTTGATGGAGCGATAAGAGGTTTTGGTGGTTGCCCCATGGCTAAAGACGATTTAGTAGGCAATATGCCAACTGAACGCTTAGTTGAATTCTTTGGTAATCAAAACCTTCAAATTGATCTGAATGAATTTCAGAAATCTGTTCTTTTAGCTGACCAACTGTTTACTACTTACTTGTAACCAATCACAATCTTCTTGGCAGTATGTATGTTGTTAGCCTCTATAGTTAAAAAATAGATGCCTTCTGGTAAGCTTGTTACATCAACTGAGTGATAATCTTGTATTTCTTTAACAACTATTCCTTTGGTGTCATATAACCTGATTTGAGGGTTTCCTTGAGCTATTGAGGGATCTAACCATAGAGATAGATAATTATCTGCAGGATTTGGATAAACGGATACGAGATTTGAATATTCATATCGGTCGATATTTCCAGTGGTGGAAACAGCAATATAATCTTTCACCTTTTTAGAATCGGTTCCAAAATCATTAGTGATTTCTAGAGAAACTTCATAAAACCCAGCATCCATAAATTTGACACTCATTTCTTTTGAGTTTATATCTCCATCCGTTATTTCATAAGCAGAAGGGGTTATGTTCCAAGATCTACTTGTAGCCTCTTGACCAAGAGAAATATCAGTTAATTTGATAAGTTCACCGACTGAGCAACTTGTTTTACTTGCTCTAAAGTTAGCGAATGGAGTAGTGTTATCAATTGTGATTTTTCTAATCACATGGCTTTGCACAAGAATACTATTTTCTGTAGCATAGAGGTTTCCTTGATTATCTTTAGTTAAGCCACTCAATTCAGTGAAAGCAGCAGACGTGCCTGCACCATCAATAATTTCAAATTTGTCGACATCGCCAGCAAAAGTGTAGACAGAGTTATTTTTTTCGTCAATTGCTCGAATGGTATTTTGATCAGCAACATAGATTATACCATCTACTACTGTTATTCCTTTTGGTGATTTGAAACGAGCGTTGGCCAATGTACCATCAACTTGTCTGGAGTCGGCTTTAGTTGTTGGGCCAGCAAGTGTAGATGTTTCCCCTGAATAAATATTTATTTTACGAATGTTTGTATTCCATGGATCACTGACAACAATGGAATTCTGATTATATACAGCTACTCCCCAGGGATTACCAAACTTTGCAGAAGACCCCGTAGTAGCGTCATTAAATCCTTCAGACATGGCTTTACCTGCAAGCGTTGTTACCCTTCCAGTTGAGGAAATCTTTCGAATAGTCTTATTATCAAAATCGGTCACATAAAAACTACCTTCTGAATCCATAGCAATATCCATTGGCTTACTAAAACGAGCTGCAGTAGTTAGACCGTCATCACTGCCAGAAGTACCGTATCCAGAAATTGGATTAGTTGGCATAGCCCCAGCAAATGTGCTAACAACTTGCCCATTTCCAAGATTTACATATTTGGTGATTTTTCGAATGCAATGGTTTTCAACGTCTGCAACAAAAATATTTCCTTCAGAATCAGAAACCATCCCACATGGGTTTCTAAATGATGTTTGAGTACCTGTTCCATTTTTATATCCTTCTGAAAAACTTGGACGTTGTAAGCTACCAGCTCGGATGTGTACTTTGTCAGTAATTAATCGTATTTTATTTTTTTCGGAGATATAAACATTACCCGATGGATCAGTACATATTCCGTTAGGGGAACTAAAGTAAGATTCAAGTGGATTTAGACTAGATGCAGATTCATAATTATTTTCATAATCATTATTTACTTTTCCTGCATAAGTAACCACATTTTGAGCAATAATTGAAGTTGTAAGTCCAATTGTTATTAGTAACGATAGTATTTTTCTCATAATATTTTAATCTTTTAGTGTGCTTATAAATTCATTGACTCTCTTCTCAATGGTATGGGAGACAAAATCATAATTTCTTTTTTCAAATTGGTATCCGGTAATGTTTTCATACAATTCAATGTATCGCTGGGATACTTCTTGAATAAATTCATTGGGCATGGCTGGCATAATTTGCCCTTCTAGGCCTTGGAAGTTGTTTAAAATCAACCATTGTCTTACAAACTCCTTCGAGAGTTGTTTTTGTTGTTGGTCTTTAAGTTGTATGTCTTTATATCCATTTTTATAAAAGTACCTAGATGAATCAGGGGTGTGAATTTCATCGATGAGCATGATTTCATCTCCTTTTTTCCCAAATTCGTATTT
>JAQWZS010000231.1 GCA_029253325.1 Bacteroidia bacterium | reverse complement strand
CTTGCCCAAATTTCTTGATAATAATGTGGGCCTGTACCTGCACTTATTTGGTCACTTTGTTTAACCCAGCTCATACCTCCATTAGCACTTCGATAAAATCCTCCTTTTTTTAATTTTGTTTCAATAGCTGCATAGATTACATCAGGGTTTTGTGGGGATATAGCTAACCCAATTTTACCTAAATTTCTATGGGGAAGACCTGTTTTTAACTTTAACCATGTCTTCCCGCCATCAGTACTTTTATGAATTCCACTTTTTGGCCCACCGCCCAAATAAGAGGCTACTGTTCTGTGTCGCTGCCATGTAGCAGCATATAAAATATTAGAGTTTCTAGGATCTATCAATAAGTCCGTAGCTCCAGTCCATTCTGCATCACCCAATACGCGTTTCCATTTTTTTCCTCCATCTATAGTTTTATAAACCCCGCGTTCACCTCCAATGCTCCACAATGGTCCTTGAGCAGCAACCCATAAGGTGTTGGGTTTTGTTGGATGAACAATAATCTTACTGATGTGGTTAGAAGCTTTTAACCCCATATTTTTCCATGTTTTACCACCATCTTTACTCAGGTATATTCCATCTCCAAAACTGACGTGCCGTCCACCCACATTCTCACCCGAACCAACCCATAGATTTCTGGAATTGGTATCTAAGGTTATACATCCAATGCTATATACTTTTTGTGCATCAAATATGGGGGTGAATGTTACGCCTGCATTTTTGGTTTCCCATACACCTCCACTACCCACACCAACATACCAATGACTTTCGTCTGCTGGATCGATGACCACGTCTGAAATACGACCTGTCATAAATGCGGGACCTATACTTCGAAATTTGGCTGCAGGCATAGCGATACTATCCCATGTAATTCTTTTTTGGGCAAATAATAATGTTGCACTACATAAAAAGGAGAATGAAAAAATAAATTTAATTAGACGCATCGTTGGCGAATTTAAAAAAAAATATGTAGGAAAGAATTATCTTATATAGTTAGTTTTCAAAAGGAGAAACATTACATTTTAATCATGAATTATTTATAATATGTTGATTAGAAGATTCTGGTAACATGTTATTGATTTGCTATTACTAATAATTTATGTGCCAATTCATCCACTTCTTTTTCATTGGTATAAACTGCAAATGATGCTCTAATAGCATTCATGTTATTTTCAGTTACAGATCTTAAAATAATATTCGCTGTTTTTCTTAGTTCTTTACATACATCAGAACCATTTTTTTGTTTGATTTGAAAAGTGACTATTGAAGCATGAGCATCTAATTTAAATGGTGTGAGGATGGAGATATATTGATTTTGAGAAATCTTCTCATAAAATCTTGATGTAAGATATTTACCTCGATCTTCTACATTTTGTATGCCTATGTTGTTTATGAATTCTACTGCTGATCCAAGTCCAGCTATTATTGGAGCATTGATAGTTCCATACTCATATCTACTGGCGTGTTTTATGTATTCGTATACTCCCTTTTTTAAGTTAAATTTTATGTCGGTATACGCTCCAGCAAATAGGGGTGGTGTATTGTTCAAAAAATCTTGATTCATGTATAGGATTCCTGTTCCTTTTGGACCGAAAAGCCACTTGTGACAACTAGCAATAAAAAAGTTGGGTTGAAGACTTTTAAGATTTAGCGAAATTTGACCTAAAGCTTGCGTACCATCTATTACTGATTGTATCTGATTTTTTTTACATAATTCTATTATTCTCTTTACAGGCAAAACTGAACCAGTAGTGCATGTGATGTGTGAAATGGAAATCACTTTTGTACGATCTGATATTGATGATTTTATCAATTTCAGGATTTTTTCTTCTCTTCCAAGGATATCGACAACTTTAACTTTTATACCAATTTCGTTTTGAAGGGTCATCCATGGTGCAGAGCCACCGATATGTTCTTCACTTGTAATGATAACCTCATCTCCTTGCTGTAGCTTTAAGCTTCGGGCAACAATGTTCATTCCTTCTGTTGCATTTCTTGTTATAGCTAGTTGTTCAGGATTTACATTCACGAACTTAGCTAGTTTGGCTCTTGTTTTTTCGACAACTTTATGGTCCTCAATACCATATTTATTTATGTATTTGATAGATGCAATCGTTGTTTCTTGAACAATTCGGGGTGAGGGACCTATGCTTGCTGTATTAAAGTGCTTGCGAGAATTTGCCAAGGTAAATTGACTTTCAACCTTTTCCCAATCTAGGGTATTTCCGTCGTCTTTTGTTATGTTGCTCTCTTCTATAGATTCATCAAATTCAGCCATACTTGAAAACGGACTAAATAAAGATAAAATTAATCCCTTCCATAATTTGTCTTTTATAAAGTGTCTTCTACTTTGTTTTTTCATATTGACTTCTTAAAAATAGGTTCTTTGTTTTTCTCTGGGTCTAATAATTGGATCCTTTGGTGTAAAAGAGATATCTATTAATTCAGTTTTACCCGAAGGCGAGATCTTTATCATGACAGATTGATAGGGTTTGAATAAAACTTCAATTTCATGTCTAGTGCCATTATAATGAATGGTTAGCGGTAAATAATTTTCTTGATTCATGTATGATTGACCAGAATAGACTGGGTAGGTAAGATTTTTTGACTTCCACTGAGCTAGAAATAAGTATGCGTTTCCTTCGTGATCTACTTTGCACCAATAATTAGGAAGACTATCAGCCTCTAGTAAAGGTGAAGTAACTAAAATATCGTTAAGTTCTTGTTTAACATTAGGAAATTTCATGAGTTTGATTAGTTGTTCGCTATAGTTATCACTTTTAATTTTACTTGGTTCTAATGGTGTTCTTTTTAAGCAAATTGGTAATCCATTTCCTGCAAGCTCAACTATTCGATTAAGTGCCTTACTATCCATGTAATTAACATCAACATATAGCATCGAAAATGAGGCATCGCCAACGACAAGTTTTCCATTTGTAAATTTAGCTTTCTCCAAAAAATGTTTGTTAATCCATAATGGATGATATCCTTCTAGTTCTCTAGGTGGATCTATGTAGCGTAGTTCATATTCTCCCCAAACCCAAACGCGTTGTCTTTCGGGTGGGTATGCTCCTTTCATGATACC
>JAQWZS010000197.1 GCA_029253325.1 Bacteroidia bacterium | reverse complement strand
ATTTGGATTTCTAAACATGGAAGCTTTGGGGTTAAAACAAAACTGATTTTCATCATAATTAGTTCAATATGGGCAATTATTTACATTATTTTTAGTATTCCAGCTTTTGATAATAGTTTCATTATAAATATTCTCAATAATATTCCAATTCAGGACATCAATGTTCAAGGTATATTGCAAACAAAAATCACTTGGAGTTATGTCCCTTTCATAATAGCTAATCTATTCATTTTTATGACAACAATAGTTGTTATTAAAAATTCAAAAGAGATAATAATAGTTTATCTTATAACGAATACTTTTATAATTTCAGTTTTTGTTTCAAGTGTGGTACCATCAATTGAAAAAATGATACAAGGAAACTGGATTACACATTTAAAATCATACGATAAAAAACCTTATGTACATTTTACTTATGGGTTTAAAAGTTACGCTCATTATTATTATACGAAACAAAAGAATATCAAAGAGGTTCAAGAAATAAAAGACATAATACTTAATAAAAGTGGCTATAATTCTATTTATGAATTAGATCAAAATGATAAAAAAGTATTTTCTAATCAGGTCAGAGATTATATCGTAAATAATACAGATATACCTTTTACAATTTCTGCTAAAATCTCAAAATTTAATTCATTACAGCAGAATTATCCCAATTTAATAAAGGTCTTTGATGGAAATGGTTATGGTGTTTGGGAAAGGTCTACAAAACTTGATAAATAACTATCTTGTAGTTTTCTTCACCAATGAATTGTTTTAATTTTTTTACGTTAAAATTATTTACAATGTAAGACTCACTTATTTGCGAATCTGTTACTGCAAAATAGGAGTCCCACACAATTAATGAACCTTTAGATGTTTTAAAATCACTATTGTGGAGTAACTTCATTTCAATAATGTTGATATCATTATCAATTATTCTATTTGAAGCAAGTGCAAGAAAATAAGCATTTGTAATCGTGGGTGATAAGTTTAGTTTGTTATCGATTAACCACTTATTTGCTGTCAATATAATCTCTTGATGAATATTAAGTTTTATATCATTTTGCCATGATAAAGCCATCGGACTTTTTATAAATGGAAAAGTTAAGATACTAATGAAAGTAATGGAACGAATTATCTTTTTGTCAATATTTGTAAATAGGTTTTCAATCCATAAAATTCCACGATAGGCTATGATTGAAATAAGCGGAATAATGACAATCAAAACTCTTGTAAGACCGAAACTATGAAATAAGCCAAATCTCCAAAAAATACTATGTGCAACAATATACCCAATAGTTATACCATATATCAAGAAGAAATCTTTGGTTCGAAAATAATTTTTAATATTTAATGTGAAATGTAATAAGCCTAAACAGAATAAAATGAATATAGGAAGACCGATTATATAAGGCAGTTGTTCAATGAAGTGAAATCCTGAACCATTTCCATATTTGTACTCAATACCAGAGTAGGGATTCTGATTAAACATCCATAAAAAATCATTATGATAAAATATTCCAATGATTCCATAAATTATTGTACCCAAAGTCATAAAAGGAATGAATTTTTTTCTATCATTAATTAATGAATAAATTAAAAATATAATGACGATTATATATCCTTCAGACCTTACAAAAGGAAGGAATGATAATAGGGTATATGATAAATATGATTTGTTATTTAATTCAAAAAGAATAACCCAAGTGAGTATAACGGTAAACAATGGTTCGGTAAGTCCAGAGGACTGTACTAAGAAAAAAGAATAAGCAAAAAAGCATAAAATTACTCCATACCAACCATTAGTCTTATAATGTTCTGAAATTCTTTTACATCCCAATGCACTAACTAGAATGCATATCATATTGAATGTTTTCATGCCAATCCATCCAATTTTTGCAAAAGGGAAAGCTAATAAAATGAAAATTGGTTTCGCCCACATGTCCATAAAATAGTGGGTAGTTTCCATTGCTTGATGAGCTTGTAAATAGTGTAGAATACTGTCCCCGCCATCAAATGTACTATCTATGTTAAAAACTAATATTGCGTCAATAATTATGACGATTAACCATATTAAATTGTTTCTACTCATAGTTCTAGTGAACCATTAATCCATCCATTATCCAATTGAGCGTTATTTTTATTGTAAAAATTAATAGCGGGCTGATTCCAATCCAATACTTGCCAAATCATTTTTTTACAGCTGTTTTTTTTACCAAACGAAAGACAATAATCAAAAAGCTTTTGCCCAATTCCCTTATTTCTGTAATTTTCAGTTACGATTAAATCTTCAAGATATAAGCATCTCCCTTTCCAAGTGCTGTACCTGTAATAGGTTATTGCAAAACCAACAATATTACCGTCTATCTCAGCAATGAAAGCATGATATAACGGGTTGTTACTAAAGCCATCTGCGAGCATCATTTGCTCAGTATTAGATACCTCATTTGGAGCACGTTCATAGATCGCTAATTCAACAATTAGTTTCATCATACTTGGTATGTCAGATGCAATGGCTTTTCGAATCATCATACAAATTTAATTTATAGATAAATAATTTTAATCGAACATTTGTTAATTATTTGTTACTCTATTTTATAATTAATTAAACATTCGTTAACAATATTAACATTTGCTTAACTATTTGATAACAAACGCATTTAAATATTTGCAACATGAAATATTTATTGTCTATAATCTTTTTGATTATTACTTTTAGTGTGAAAGCTCAATTTAATTACGAAACGGTTGATAAAGGTCTTTTATTTAAATCAAGTGATGACAGAGTTAAAATGAAGCTTAGCTTTAGAGTACAAAGTTTAGCATCATTTGAAACTAATGAATCTGGTAATGATCAAGAAATGAAAGCAATGGTTAGGCGAATGCGACTTAAATCAAAAGGATATATTTATAACCCAAAGTTTGAATATAAGTTGGAGTTAGCCATAAGTAATCGAGACCAAGGAATAACTAAAGATGCAAGTCGCGTAAGTCATGGATCAAAAATTGTTTTAGATGCTGTTTTGAAATATAACATAAATAAAAAGCACCAAATCTGGTTTGGTCAAACTAAACTACCAGGTAATAGAGAAAGGGTTATATCTTCTATGGCACTTCAGTTTGTAGATCGAAGTAATGTGAACAGTAAGTTTAATATTGATCGAGATTTTGGAGTACAATATCGACTTAAGCAAAAAATAGGCAACATGCCTTTAACTCTGGCAGCTGCGGTTTCAACTGGAGAGGGTAGAAATATTACGGCTGTAAATGAAGAAAATGGCTTATCGTATACTGGTCGATTAGAGTTTTATCCCTTTGGGAAATTCACTTCAAAAGGTGATTATTTTAGTGCTGATTTAAAGAGGGAGAATAAACCTAAATTAGCCATTGGTGTTACTTCTTGTCTGAATGAAAATACCAATAGAAGTGGTGGTCAGTTGGGTAGTTTTGTAGAATTAGCAGATAGCAATGGTAATTTAACCTCACAATACAATGACATTACAACCCTATTTATCGATGCTATTTTTAAATATAATGGTCTCAGTATAATGGGAGAATATGCTAATAAAAATTTATCCAAAGATATTGGTGGATTTACCTCTGGGTATGGTTATGTTGGTCAATTAGGATATCTCTTCGATAACAATTATGAGTTTGCTGCAAGATACACTTCTGTAGATCTTGCTAAAGGTCTTGGAGTAACTCAAAATACA
The DNA here is from genome assembly GCA_029253325.1 of Bacteroidia bacterium. Classification (GTDB taxonomy): domain Bacteria; phylum Bacteroidota; class Bacteroidia; order NS11-12g; family UBA9320; genus UBA9320. The sequence goes on along the minus strand of JAQWZS010000197.1, from coordinate 3,069 downwards.
ACAGAATATACTTTGGGACTATCAAGATATATTGTTGGTCACAAGCTTAAAGTACAATCAGATATCTCATATATTACAAAAGAAAACGTTGTTGATTCAAACTACAGAATTAGATTCCAGATAGAGTTTGGCATTTAATTAACAATGAATTAACGTTAATGTAACATTTTTCAGACTCCTTTGAATTTTTATTAATTTGCATCTTATAAATAAATAGGTTTATGTTTTATAAAACAAAAATTGGTTACAGATTTTTCTTGCTAACTCTCTTGTCAATCTTTTCGCTTACAAATTTTGCTTACGACTCAACGAGTAATGTAGATTTGACTGGGGATATTTTTAAAAATATAAATGCTAAAGGCATTATTTCAGGAGCTAAATTTTCTTGGTTAATTGATTATGATCAGATAGATAATGTTGAAAATATTATAATTCAATATCAGAAAAAAGTTGAAAAAGGTAAGGGATGGAAATATTCTCCAGTGATTGATTCTAAAAGCACCTCTTTCAAAATAGAGGGTATGAGCTCTGGTGAAAAATACGTATGGAAAATAGGTTGTTTAAAAGATGGAGGAGACATCAATAAAGTTCTCAAAAATGGTATACCTGAGAGTGGAGATTTAGTTTGGTCTGATAAGGGTAAATTCAAGACACTTCGAGACTGGGGTTTATATAAATTTCTAGTCCTTTTAGGGTCGCTTGGGTTATTTATTTTTGGTATGAAACTGATGAGTGAAGGGTTACAACAATCAGCTGCTGGCGGTCTTCGTAAGATTTTGAGTAGTATGACTAGAAACCGATACCTCGGTGTTCTAAGTGGTTTTTTAATTACTGCTTTGGTTCAATCTTCAAGTGCGACAACAGTAATGACTGTGAGTTTCGTAAATGCTGGACTTTTAACACTATTAGAATCTTCGGGAGTTATGATGGGGGCAAACATTGGTACAACTATTACAGGTTGGTTAGTGTCATTATTTGGCTTTAAAATTAGCTTATCTAGTTATTCATTAATTTTCATAGCATTTGGTGCACCCTTAATGTTCATGGCTAAGAACAAGGTGAAGGGTTGGGCTAATGCTATTATTGGATTTGCAATACTTTTTATGGGGTTAGGTTTCTTGAAAGATGCAGTTCCTGACTTAGATGCTAATTCAGGGATAGTTCAATTTTTTACACAATTTAGTGATTCACCATTTATTGGTAGAATAGCTTTTGTACTATTAGGTACTTTGGTTACCATAGTTGTTCAATCATCAAGTGCTGCAATGGCATTAACACTAACTATGGTTTTAAAAGGTATCATTCCATTTGAAGTTGGTGCTGCAATGATCTTAGGTGAAAATATTGGTACAACAATTACTGCAGAGCTAGCCTCATTGATAGGTAATGTTCATGCTAAAAGATCAGCACGTATTCATTCTATGTTCAACATTGTAGGTGTGACATGGATGATTTTCCTAATGCCTGTTTTTCTGAATATTGTAACTTGGTTTACATCCAGTGTTTTAGGAATGGCCCCTTTTATAAATGAACTAGGAGAGACAATTAGTGGCGAGGGAGCTACAATAGGTTTATCAGCTTTCCATACGATCTTTAATTTAACCAATGTGTTGTTATTGATATGGTTTGTACCTCAATTAGTAAAGATTGCTGAAGCCACTGTAAAATCAAAAGGTGAAGATGATGAGATATTTAAGTTGGAATTTATTTCGAGCGGTATTACACAAACTCCTGAATTATCTATTTTAGAGGCTAAAAAAGAAGTTGTAAAATTTGCAGAATTAACTTTTAAGATGCACAAAAAATCTAACGAATTAATTAACGAGTTAGATGTTAAAAAAAGGAATAAATTGATGAAGAAGATTATCAAGTATGAGGAAATTACTGATAATCTTGAAGCTGAGATTGCAAATTACTTAGGAAAAGTTTCTACCTCTAAATTATCAGAAAAATCCTCACTGCGTCTTAGGTCTATGTTGAGTATTACAAGTGACTTAGAACGTATGGGTGATATTTATATGCAAATCTCCAAAACAGTAGATAAGAAAACAGATGCTAAGTTATGGTTTGATCAAAATCAACGAGACAACCTTAATATGTTGTTCGATAAAGTTTTAGAAGCTTACGAGTTAATGATTAAAAACTTAAATGGTAATTATAGTGAAATCAACCTTGATAAATCAATATCATTGGAGGTTTCTATTAATGAATTACGAAATGATATTCGTAAAAAACATTTCAAGAGCATGGAAAAAGGGGATTATAATGCTCAGAGTGGTTTAATTTATAGTAATATATTCTCATCAATTGAGAGGGTAGGTGATCATATCATTAATGTGTCAGAAGCTGCTAGTGGACAGTATTTGAATTAAACTTATCAGGACTTCAAATATTATACCCAGATGACACTTGTCATCTGGGTTTTTTGTTTATTCGAATCCATGAAAATTCTTTTCTTATTTATTTGTGTAATACAAGCATTCTTTATAAATGCACAAAGCTTAATTGGTTTAATTGATCGAGATAATTCATTATCTATTACGAATGCCGAAGGTCAAGGAGTCAGTATTATTGGATTAAGCCGGGGTCCTGGAATTAATAAGACGTCTGGTAATGCAATTGATTATAATTCATTTGGATGGGATGAGTCATCCTTATCTTCAGCCATTGTAGATGGTGATTACATTCAGTTTACAATTTCTGTAAATCAAGGTTTTATATTAGATTTAGATGAACTCATGATTAGAATTGACAGAAGTCCCCAAGGACCTATAAATTTTGAACTTTTATATTCAACAGACAATTTTGTTAGTTATTCTTCCATTTATAACTTACAGAACATCTCATCTGCTAATCCTCAAACCTATGCTGTTAATACATCAACAATTAATACTTTGACTTCAAATGAACTAATTACATTTAGGTTGTATTGTTGGGGTGCAACTTCTAGTGTTGGCACAATGGATATTGAAGGATTTATACCGACGTATTCGCCTTATGGTTGGCAACCATCGAATTCAGTAAGCAGTGATCCAGGTATAGCTTTTTTGGGTTGTACGACTTCAATTC
>JAQWZS010000191.1 GCA_029253325.1 Bacteroidia bacterium | reverse complement strand
CCTGGGGCTGTTAGTCTGGAGCTGTAAGATCTATATCTTTTGTCCATTATATTTTCTACCCCAAAATTAATTTTGATGGGATAGGGTATTGTTTTAGTATTTAAATAGTAGCCCAATTTTATGTTAAATGTGTGCCACGATGGAGAATATGCTAACCCATTTCTGTCTGTCAAATAAAATTGTGGCTTGTTTTTTTCGATGTTAGAAAATTGATCGTTGTTAAATCTTTGATTGTAAATACTATACACCATTAAATTATATTTTTTATAATTCATTAATAGTGTAGTGCCACCAAAATTAGGTGTGATGTGTCTAATTGCATTACCACTACTAGATTGACTATTTAAAAAAGTATAGGTTGTTTTAAGAGAGATAAATTCATTAGGAGTATATTTTATGGTAATTTGATCGCCTATAACCGATGCATATTCATCATTTGAAAGCATTTGTACCTGACTCAATGTGTTGTCATAAAGAACACTATCTACCCCATTAAGTAGGGTATTCGACAGATTAATTGCTTGATCTAAATAAGTATAGAAAATTGAATTTTTAATTTTAATTTTTCTGGAAATCTTATAGTCCAAATTAACTTCACCATGATATGCATATTCTGGTTTTAGTTTGGGGTTTGGTATAGTGACGTATCCTGGATTACTATCAAATGTTTTGCCTATGTCATCTATGTTAGGAGACCGAAAAGCAGTAGATAAAATAAAGCTGATTGAACCAAATTTTTTCTTGAATAATTGAGATACAGATCCAGTTATTGCTCGATTAGTAATATTGAAATCTGAAATAGGATAGGATGTTAACGATGTATCAAATTGGCCATTCATCTCAACAAGATTATACCTCAAACCACCTTCAGTAATTGAATGATTATTCCACCTTTGGATAACATTAAAATATGCACCGCCAGTCTTCCAAGAAGATCCATCTGGATATCGTGTTGTGATGGGTTGTTGTTTTTGATTATTTATATTTAATTGGCTTCCAAAGCTTTTTATTATGTTAGAGACATATTCTAAACCGTAGTTTATTTGTGTTTTTAAATTAATATGTTTAGTGAAATCTGAGTTTAAACTCCATGCACTAACTTTTTCTTCTCTTTGATTAAGAAGGTTAGAATATATTTTTCGTGTATTCCTATTTTCAACAAATTTCTGATGTGCAATGGTTAACTTAAACTCATCAAATAGTTTCGTTTTGCTAATGTGTTTAAATGTTAGATTATTAAGCATCCAGATTTGAGGTCCGTAATACCATTCAGCTTGGTATAATTGATTAGATTCATTTCGTTGAATAAGTCGGTCATATCTTGGAATATCAGACGTTTCACTATATTGAATACCATAGTGAATCTGTGAATTCGAATTAATTTTAAATGAGGTTTTATGCAAGAAATTTTTCTGATTGTAACCACTATTTACTTGAATGCTTTCATCGCTATTGTCAATAATTGTGTCAGATGAAAAGCTAGTTGAGATATAGTCTGGTCGGCCATATTCTTTACTTCCTTTCTTACCTATTTTTAAGTCATCAAATCTGCTGTAAGTAAAACTAGTTATAGTAGCTATTTTTTTCCCACTCAAAGAAAATTGACTATGGTAGGTTTTTTCATTATTTGCAGAACTATATCTTAGGTTAGTTTTAGTTTTTAGAATCATTTTATTATCAGAAAACTCAGGTTTTACAGTCATGAAATTCAGAACCCCTCCAATAGCATCACTTCCATAGAATTGGCTTGATGGTCCAAAGATCAAATCGGTACTTTCAATGGTAAAAGGGTCAATAGAAATTACATTTTGAACATTTCCAGATCTAAAAATAGCAGTATTCATTCTAACACCATCTACAACTAATAATATTCGATTTGAAGCGAATCCACGAATAATTGGACTTCCTCCTCCTTGTTGGCTTTTTTGGATATAGATATTTTGATCTATGTTTAATAGATCAGCAGAGGTTTGAGGAAGAATGAGTTCGATTTTTTTCTTATCTATTCTTTGAGTGAGCAATGCTATATCATTTTTATATCGAATATTTCTGCCAGCAGAAACTACTACAGGATTAAATGAATTGATTTTTTTAGTCAAAATGATGGTAGTGTTCTCAACTAAGAGATTCTGGGTTATATCTTTCTGATAATAGTTTTTGTGCGATAAGAATAAATTGTCTATTTCAGTAGATGAAGTGTCTATATTAATTGTTCCTGATTGGTCTGAAATAGCAATAACTTTTGATGATTGCATGAGAAGCACTCCAGAAATACTTTCCAAATTTTTATTTACTATACGAATTTGTGCAGTACTAGCAAGGCCTAATGTTATAAGTAATATGAAATATAGCTGACGCACTTTTTGATTGTTTTAACCTTTATCATTCAAATATAATACCTCAACACGCTGTATATATTTTTTTGATTTTACGAAGTAAATTTTGGTTATTTGAATGATGAGAATAACGATATTATATATTTTCTTAATTTCCATGATTACAATGTCTATTTCTTCTTGTAAAGCCAAGCATTGTGCAGCTCTTCAAGATGATATGGAGGGATATAACCCAAAATCTGCAAAGAAAAAAAAAGGAAGACAAGAAGGCCTTTGGGGGAAATAAATACTGGTTTAAACTTGATATGAACTATTCAAACAGAAAAATGTTTTTTATATATGTTTGGTCTATTTAAAAAAAAATCTCAAAAGGAAAAACTCGAGGAAACCTATGAAAAACTTATTAAAGAGTCTTATAAGTTAAGCACTATAAATAGGACGGCCTCTGATGCCAAAGCTGCAGAAGCTGATGCAATTTTAAAAGAAATTGATAACCTAGATAGTTAGTTTAATCGAGAGATTTTAATATTGTCTCGCATACCTTGTGTATTTCAGAATTGGATATAATCAATGGTGGAGATATTCTAAGGCAATTGGTGTTATATAAAAACCAATCGATGATTACACCAAGCTCAATACATCTTTTCATTGTTCTTTCAACTTCCTCAAAACTATCTAGTTC
>JAQWZS010000175.1 GCA_029253325.1 Bacteroidia bacterium | reverse complement strand
CGATATGGGTCAGAAGCGTCATCTCCCTGATATCCTTCTATAGTGGCAACCCCCATTTTTTTGCAGAGATATACATCTTCACCATACGTTTCAAAAACTCTACTCCAAAGAGGCTGACGAGCTACATCTAAAACTGGAGAAAAATTCCAAGGAATTCCTGATGCTCGAGTTTCATATGCTGTCATTGCGGCAGCTTGCCTAGCCATATCAGGATTAAATGTAGCTGCCTGAGCCAATGGCTGTGGAAATAATGTTCCTCCAAGTAAATAATTTGCTCCATGAATTGCATCTATCCCGTAAATAATCGGAACACCGTGATTGGTTTCTGTTGTAGCAATCGACTGAATCGTTCTTACAATATCATTCCAATGCTCAAGGGTGTAAGCATGTCCACCAACATTTAATATACTTCCAATTCCATAGTCGACAATTGCTTTACGCAATTTAGCTGAATCTAGTTCGTGTGGTTCTTTTAAATTAAATACCTCGCCTACAGAAATTACATCCAAATTCAATTGTGTCATCTGTCCAACTTTTTCCTTGACAGACATTTTACTAATTATCTCGTCAATATTGACCGATGATTGATGTTTAGGTTGACTACAAGCTACTAAAATTGTTGCAGTAAAGAAAAGGTATAAATAATTTGAGAAAAATTTCATTAAAGTATATTTTAAAATTAGGAAAAGTAAATAAACGTAGCAATTACAATAACACAGATTGCTAACCCTGTTACTGTAGCATATTTCCATGGTTGAATATCAACTTGTTCTGTATATTTTTGATTGTATTCTATGTCACGTGGGTAAAGTTTACCTATAGCAAGCATAATAACTACATTTAGTAAAAATAAGATAGCCATAACATGTAAGAAGTGCGGATAATTCTCTGGACCAACCACATAAGGCTTGATAATAAACTGGCTAATGATGTATAAAACTGATCCTGAAATGATACCAATTTTTGCAGCGATTGCAGGAACGCTTTTGGTCATATACCCAACAACAATAATTGTGAGAATAGGAATACTATAGATTCCGTTAACTTCTTGAAGATAAGCAAACAAACCATCTGATGCATAAATTAAAAGCGGAGCAATACACATCGATACAACAGCCAAGACAGTCCCAAATTTCTTACCAGCCTTTACCGTAGTTTTTTCATCAGCGTCCTTGTTAATATACTCCTTGTAAATGCCTAAACCAAAAAGTGTCACAGAGCTATTTAGTGCAGAGTTGAATGAGCTTAAAATAGCACCAAATAAAACTGCAGCAAAAAAACCAACTAAGACAACTGGAAGCACATTCTTTACCAATAATGGATACGCTTCATCTGGATTAGTCAACGAGTCACCAAACATATGAAAAGCAATAATCCCTGGCAGAACAACGATAAGAGGTCCTAATATTTTTAAAACTGCAGCATAAAGAAGTCCTTTTTGACCTTCCTTTAGGTTTTGAGCACCTAATGCTCGTTGAATAATTGCTTGGTTAGTTCCCCAATAAAACAATTGGACTAACATCATTCCTGTAAAAATAGTCCCAAATGGAATTGATGAATCTGAGGAACCAATCGAGTTAAACTTATCTGGATGACTTTCTAATAAAACAGAAACTCCTTGAGTAATACTTCCATCTCCAACTGCCAACAATCCAAATACTGGAATCATTAAACCACCAATAAGTAAGCCAACAGCATTGATAGTGTCAGATATAGCTACAGCTTTTAGTCCACCAAAAATTGCATAAATAGAACCTATAATACCTATTGCCCAAACCGTTATCCACAGGGCACCATTTTTAGACATTCCTATTAGAGAAGGCACATCAAACATTGAATTTATAGCTAGTGCTCCTGAGTACAATACAATGGGTAAAAGGATTACAGCATAACCAGTTAAGAAAAGTCCTGAAGCTATCGTCCTTGTAGTTTTGTCATAACGGCGTTCAAGAAACTGAGGTACAGTTGTAATTCCACCTTTAAGGTAGCGTGGTAATAAAAAAAATGCTGTAACTACCATTGCAATAGCTGCCAGGGTTTCCCATGCCATAACCAAGACTCCCTCTTTGAAAGCAGCACCATTTAAACCTACAATTTGTTCTGTAGATAAGTTGGTAAGTAACAAAGACCCTGCAATAACAACACCTGTAAGGCTTCTTCCACCCAAAAAATAACCGTCAGATGTATTTTCATCATTTTTTCTGCTTTTGTAATATGATACAATGGCAACGAAAAATGTGAAAGTAATAAATGAAATTATTTGCATTTTATTTAATTTTTAGTTTTTGGTTATTAATTATATATCGAACACAAAACCATCCTCACGAAGAACTCTGTATCGACTTTCATCAAATTTGAAAAGTTTAGCCGGACGATGAGAGACATTCTCTTGCAATTCATTTAATTGAATTAACAAATCCATACTTAATATTTTTTTTCTAAAATTTGGTTTATCGAATTTTGAATCTAAGAGTGCTTCATATAAATCTTGTAATTCGGATAGAGTGAACTTTTCTGATAAAAGTTCGAACCCTACAGGTCGATACCTAACTCGTCTTTTTAACGTATTAATACCTTTCTGCAAAATACGTTCATGATCAAAAGC
>JAQWZS010000169.1 GCA_029253325.1 Bacteroidia bacterium | reverse complement strand
ACTTCCGTTTTGTGTGTAACTTGCTCTTGCTGTACACCCAGCATAAACAGCACCTCCTATTAAAGCGAGTAGTGCCGTTAAAAAAGTTGATCTTAAAAATTTCATAATTTGTATTTTTTATGTTTAAATATATGTTGATTTACTTCCATATACGAGAGCTTCAGCAAAAAGGTTGAGATTTTTTTTAAATTTATTTTCTAGAAATACTTTTTTGCCACATCCAAGCATGGTACATCATATCGTGTAAGTCATATTCCGTTTGCCACTGAAGTACATCATTTATTTTTTGAGTGTCAGCAAAAATTTGTTCTACATCTCCATCTCTCCTTGGTCCGATTCTGTAATTCAAACGCATATTGCATCGTTCCTCAAAAGCTTGTACCACCTCCAAAACAGTAGAACCGTCACCTGTCCCTACATTGAATATATCCACCGAACTCGTCATCTTATCTGCAAATGTCATGGCCTTCACATGGGCTTTGGCTAAATCTACTACGTGAATGTAGTCTCGGATACACGTGCCATCTGAAGTATTATAATCATTCCCGTGAATCACTAACTGCTCTCGAATACCCGCTGCAGTTTGCGTAATATAAGGCACCAAATTACTAGGCACACCATTGGGCAATTCCCCAATTTGGGCAGAAGGATGAGCTCCAACTGGATTAAAATACCGCAACAAAATGGTTTTAATATTTTTGTGTTTTGCATAATCCTGAATAATTTCTTCACCAATTATTTTAGTGGTTCCATAAGGGCTTTCAGCACTTTTTATGGGAGTGTCTTCTGTTACAGGCAAATCTTCGGCTATTCCATAAACTGTACAACTCGAAGAAAAGATTAAATTTTGAACACCATGCCTTTCCATGGCTCCTAAAAGGGTAATTAAACCTGAAACATTATTTTCATAGTATTTAATTGGGTTATCAACTGACTCTCCAACGGCCTTGTATGCCGCAAAATGAACCACCCCATAAAAATCATATTCCTTAAAAATTCGATTCATGATTGTTTGATCATTCACATCTCCAATGACCAAGTCAATCGAACGACCAGATATCGAAACGATTCGTTCTTTTACTTCTTCTGTCGAATTATCTAAATTGTCAATTACCACCACATCATAACCTGCAGATTGAAGTTCAACTACAGTATGGCTTCCTATGTATCCAAGCCCACCTGTAACGAGTATTTTTTTCATGTGTTTAGCAAAGGTAAGTCAACGAAAATGAAACAGGATTTATTGCAAATTATCGGCTGAATATATCATTTTGAAATGCTGAATACCTGCTTCTTCAAATTGCTCTCCTACTTGAGCGAATCCATATTTTTTATAAAATTCTACTACTTGAACTTGAGCATGCAAATAAATCATTCGATCATGATCTACTAAAGCTAAAGCCGCTTTAAGTAAAGATGCACCAACAGATTGAGCCCGATACGCTTTGATTACAGCAAATCGTTCTAATTTAATTCCCAGACTTGTATTGCGAAATCTACATGTACCCACTACCTGATTGTCGCAAGTTGCAAAAAGATGCGTACTCGAAGATTCAAACTCATCATACTCTTCCTCTTCACTGACGGATTGTTCGATTACAAATACTGTTCTGCGAATTTCGAAAATAGCCTCCATGGATTGAGGGGAATCAGCAACTTTGACAATTATTTCTTTATCCATAAAATACAAAGGTAGGTATTAAAAAAAATGTACATTTGCTTTGCTATACTGCAAAAATTTGAAATGAAAAAAAGCATTCAATATGAGTTGGTTTAAGCGAGCAACAGAAGGAATTCGAACAGAAACAAAGGACAAAAAACCTACCCCAGACGGTCTTTGGTATAAGTGCAAACAATGCAAAAATCCAACCAGTACAAAGGAATTTGAGTTGAATTTGTGTGTGTGCCCAAACTGTGGTCATCATGAACGAATTGGATCAAGAGAATATTTTGCCATTCTTTTTGATGAGGGTAAATTCAAGGAATTGGATGTGGATCTGAGCTCAGGTGATCCGTTAAAATTTGAGGACACAAAAACCTACCCAGATCGAGTCAAAGCCTCCAAAGCTAAAAGTGGTTTAACAGATGCTGTAAGAACAGCTGTTGGTAAAATCAATGGTTTAAAAGTATCCATGGCAGTTATGGATTTTGCATTCATCGGGGGTTCAATGGGATCTGTTGTGGGAGAAAAAATTGCCCGAGCTATCGATAAGGCTATTGAACTAAAAATCCCAATGATTATCATATCAAAAAGTGGTGGAGCTCGTATGATGGAAGCTGCTTTTTCACTCATGCAAATGGCTAAGACATCTGTAAAACTTGCTCTTTTAGCAGAAGAAAAACTCCCCTACATATCTGTACTCACCGACCCAACAACTGGAGGGATAACTGCTTCATTTGCCATGCTTGGTGATGTAAATATTGCGGAACCAAAAGCATTGATTGGATTTGCAGGGCCACGAGTTATTAAAGAAACGATTGGCAAAGATCTTCCTGAAGGATTTCAACGATCTGAATTTTTACAAGAAAAAGGGTTTGTTGATTTCATTGTAGAAAGAAAAGACTTAAAGCAAAAAATACATAACGTTCTTAATATATTTGGAACGCATAAAAGAATGGCTAAAACACAATAAAAACTTAATTGATAAAAAAATGAATTTCCCTGAAAATTTAAAATACACAAAAGAGCACGAATGGGTGTCTATGGATGGTGATGTTGCAACAATTGGAGTAACTGAATTTGCACAAAGTGAGTTAGGAGATATTGTATTTGTAGAAATTGAAACCGAAGGAGAAACCCTTAGCCAAGATGAAGTATTTGGGACAATCGAGGCGGTAAAAACTGTATCAGACTTGTTTATGCCGATCAGTGGAGAGATTGTTGCTATCAATACAAATCTTGAAGATGCTCCAGAGAGTGTCAATGAGTCTCCATATGAAGAAGGTTGGATGGTAAAAATTAAAGCATCTGACATGTCTGAAATCGATGGGTTGATGGATGCTGACGCATACAAGTCGCTCATTGGTCAATAAAGATAGCTTTTGTGAAGCTCAATCGAGCACAAATATTTGCCATAATCTGGACCGCTTTTATAGCTAGTTCTTGTTTATTGCCTGCAGCTATTTTTAAACCCTTCTCTTTTCAGAGTCTTTTAGGTTTAGACAAAATCATTCACTTGACTCTTTACTTTTTTTTTGTTCAGCTATGGGCGTTGAGTAATGAAAATTTAACTCAAAAAAATAAAGTCATTATACTCATTTCAGGAATCATATACGGAGTTCTTATAGAATTCTTACAAAGTGCTTTGAATAATGGTCGAAGTTTTGAAATCGATGACATGATTGCAAATACGATGGGCTGTATTTTAGGCACTATGCTCTTGACAATAACTCAAAATATGCTTCCGTTATTAAAAAAGTATTTACCTTTTCAGAAGAAAGGTAATTAAGGTATAAATATTTTACGTTAATTTTGAAACACAATTCTCATGGAAATTAAAAAGTATCCAAAACCTGAAGTCAAAAACAAAAGAATTGACTTCTTCCTAACTGGACTAGCATTCTCATTGTTGGTAGTTTTTGGAGCCTTCTCATATACCATATATGATGATAGGCCAGACCAATTAGAAAACATCATCATCGAAGAAGACTTGGTTGTTATGGAAAACACTGTTCAAGAAAAAAAACCACCTCCACCTCCACCTCCACCAGAAATTGAAGTGGTAGAAGACGACGAAGAAATCGAAGAGGATCAACCTGAGATTGAAGACAATGAGATTGATCAGGATACGGAGATGGATTTATATGAGCAAGAGGAGGAAGAACCTGAAGAGACAAATGAGGTTTTTGAAATCTTTGATGTATCTGAAAAAGCGTCCTTCCCTGGCGGAGATGCTGGTCTACAACGTTTTATTGCAGAAAACATCACATTCCCACCAATGGCATTAGAAAATGACATGCAGGGTACAGTAAATGTCATGTTTGTAGTTGACAAAAGTGGAAGAGTTCGAGATGTAACTATCTTAGGGAGAAAGAAAGGATTTGGTCTAGAAGATGAAGCCATGCGAGTAATCAAGTTGACTTCTGGCAGATGGCGTCCAGCAAAGCAGCGTGACAAATCGGTAAACATGCGATTTAGAATACCCGTAAAATTCCAAATATTTTAAATTTCACCATCAAATATCACAAATCCCCTTGCAGAAGCAAGGGGATTTTTTTTGCTTATAAAAATTATGCACTACTTATTTGAATAAGCATAATCGACTAATTATTAGTTAATTAAATTGCTTGCAAGTGCTTACAAGCGATTATAAACGTAAGTAAGTACTTAAAGTAGTGATATTATTTGGACCATACATTCACTTTGTAGTGTTGTTCGAAAGGAGCAATAGAATTAACTAAATATAATAATCGTCTCGCAAGGGACACTAAACAAAACAATTTAAACACTTAACAATTATTATGAACGCATTAAAAAACAAAGTACAATTGATCGGAAACCTAGGAATGAACCCTGAAATCAAAGAACTCGACGGAGGAAGAAAAGTAGCTAAATTTACACTTGCTACGAATGAGATTTACAAAAATCAAAAAGGAGAAAAAGTACAAGACACTCAATGGCACAACATTGTTGCATGGGGCAAAACAGCATCTCTAATGGAAGAACTACTTACTAAGGGTAAAGAAATACTTGTGGAAGGAAAATTAACCAACCGAAGTTGGGATGACAAAGAAGGCAACAAACGTTACATTACTGAAATTGTCACTTCTGATTTTTTAATTTTAACCCCAAAAAATCAAAGTAAAACAGAAGAAATCCCTTTCTAAGATAATTTCTCTTTAAATTACAAACCACTCGCTGAGCGAGTGGTTTTTTTTATGCTTTTAGAATCTGAGCGGTATGCTCCTTAGTCTTGACTTTAGAAATTACTTCTTCTACAATTCCATTTTCGTCAATAATAAAAGTAGTACGTGCTACTCCCATATATTCTCTGCCATACATGCTTTTTTGAACCCATACTCCAAACATTTCACATGTTTCTTTTTCGGTATCCGCAAGCAGATCAAAAGGCAAATCATACTTATCGATAAACTTTTGATGCTTTTTTTCATTGTCTGGGCTGACCCCTAATATTGCATACCCTTCACTCAAAAGCTGATTGTAATTGTCTTTCAAATTACAGGCCTCAGCAGTACATCCAGGAGTATCATCCTTTGGATAAAAATAAAGCACTAATTTCTTGCCTGCATAGCTTGAAAGCGAAACTGCATCTCCATTTTGATTGACTCCCTTAAATTCTGGTGCCTTGTCTCCTTGTTTTATGTTGCTCATAATAGTTTAACAAAATTATTGAAAGTTGGATTATCAAAGAACAATCTTTTGCTCAAATTGTGATTTATTATTCCTAGCATCCTCTACAATCAATTTGAAATTATAAGTTCCTGGTTTAATCCAGTTTGGGATACTCCCACTTACTGTATTTGTCTTTGGTTCATATTCTGCTAATATCCATTTATCATCAATAGAACAGGTGATTTTTTTTACACCACTTAAATCATCTCTCACCCTAAATCGGTAGGATTTTCCAACTTTAACAGCCTCGATCATTGGGGCCTTATTATCGTATCCAATAGCATATTCTCCTAAAGAACGGGTTTTAAACGTAAGCACATTTCCGTTCAGTATTCCTCCCTCGTAGTAAGTACGTGACCCGTCCATGCTAAAAGCACATAGTTTTGATCCATAACTCAACCATTTTTCTGGAACACTATACGACACATTAATGTATGAATGAAGAGCTGTATATGGGTAGTGCATCTGCAACGTCTTACTCAACATATTTTTTTTAGCATTCTTGATTTTTAGTTTGAAGTCAAAGGGATGATAGACTGATTTTTTAGGAACATTAATATCCCATTCATAAAATTGAATGCGAGTATTATTTTTCACTCGTTTGATTTTTTCAAAAGAACCCCCAAATGGTTGTGGCAAATCATTGGCATTTTTATTTCCGTAAATCACCCACGATACAGAATCTACTAAGCCACAAAATCTTTTAAATACATCCTCATGACCACAGAGTCTCCCTCACCAATAATTACATTCCCATCGTTCTTTTGAGCATAATAAGGCAAAGGGTTAAATCTTTCTTTGAATAGTCGGACATATGTTTTTTTGTCCTTCCATTTCAAAAAAGGATCAATATGGGCATTGATAAATCTACCTTGAGAAAAATTAAACTTACTAATTTGATACGAGTACACCATTTGGCGATTTGCTGTAAGCCAGCAATAATTGACTCCTAGTACATTCTTTTTATCAGTAAAATATTCATTTGCCCAAACACCAAAACTGTACTTTCCTGGTTTGAGATTAATCACTTTCCCTTTTTGGATTTGATCTCCCCATTTGCTGATGGTGATGTATGGATAGTTACCCTTTGAATATAGAACCTCCTTATCTCTTTTATATATACTCACCCGCTTAATTTCTGGTTTCAATTTATCTTGAATGTCTAAGCCATGTAAAAGTGGGTTGGTGCTTTGTCCACTGGGATTTCTAATTTCAAAATGTAAATGAGGTCCCCCGCTACCGCCAGTGTTAC